>NZ_JBFUJG010000095.1:0-20614 GCF_056401495.1 Mucilaginibacter sp. P4_E8 | reverse complement strand
GTTAATAGTTAATTAAAAAAGTCAGTAACGCGAGGTCACTGACTTTTTTTGTGGAAATTAATGAGGTAAAGGCCCGGATAGCTGCTTGAAAAATATGCGAAAATAACTTTTTTGTATTCATCTGTAACGTTTTTCAGTTTCATACAGTCTTAGTACTACATATCACTTAACATGAAAACATTTACTTTATTAGCGGTTACCGGTGGGCTATTTTTTACTTCCCTTTGCTTAAATAGTAAAGATGTAAAAAGTACAAAAGATGTAAAAAACGCCAAGGTGTGTTTAAAAAACGATGCAGGGCACAGCATTAAAAAGAACTGTAATAATGCTAAAAAAGCAAAAACCGGCAGTACACATATCAGCAAACGTGCAGTTAGTGCCCATAGTTAACTGTAATTACATTTTATAGCAGATCACTGTAAAATATTATCGGTAACTTTTGCTATATCGTAACTGATCTTATTAATAAATCCCAGCTGTTCTTTCAGCAAATTATCCTCTGCCGATGGTTCAGCTTTTTCTGCATCAATATTGATAATGGATTTGCCTATGTTAAATTCAATGCTCTCCCCATGAAGTTTTTTGTTGATTTCATTTAATACCGATATACTTTTCTTTACCAGTTTTAACGCTTCAGGATGGAGTTGCTGTGTTTCTCTTTTAATCAATCCCGAGGCTATATTAGCTATGTACGACGACAGGATATGATTAAGCACCACAAACTTGTGCACTTCTTTTATTTTGCGCTGTTTGCTTTTGGGTTCAGATGTCATTCGCTCAAATGTAGCCGATAAGTTGGCCGATTTTACGTACACCTCTTTACGGGCCAGTTTGTACCTTGTAGTGTCGGTTGTTTTGCCCGATAAGCTTTCGGCAATGGTTACCAGGTAATTGATGTTGGCAACAATCACATCGCGCAGGGTTTCCTGAATTTGCTCAAACTCCCAGGTTGGAAATATAATATAACTGGCTATAAGTGCTATTGATGAGCCTATCAGGGTATCCAGTATGCGTTCCTGAGCCACATTTAACAAGCCTACACCCAAAAACTTGAACAGGATGAGCACGTATGGTGTCATGAAAATTACGCTTACCACATAGTTTAACCGCTGAAAACTATAGGCGCCTATCATGAATACCATTAAAAAAATAAACTGGGCAGTTGTATTTGGTATAAAGCTTAATATCATTATACCAATTGCCCCGCCGCCAATAGTGCCAATAAGCCTTTGGTAATTGCGTTGTTTTGAAAGGCTGAAACCGGGTTTTAATATTACAATAATAGTTAACAGTACCCAATAGCTATGGTGCCCCTGTGCCACTGTTTTGGCGGTGATAAAACCTATTAAGCAAACCAGCGCTACTCTTAAAGCATGCTTAAAGGCGCTTGAACCTAAAGTTAAGTTATCAAAAAAAATATGCGGTGCATAATCCTGGTGGGTCACAAACTGCGAGTATTCCACATCACCACGTACTTCGGTTGATTTGAGTGCCGCTTTGGAATTGTAATAATTATATATATTATTAATGCTTTCGCTTAGTGTGCGCAGGTTAATAAGTATTTTTTTTAGTACAAGATTGCTGGTCTCCTGGTTATTTTTATCAATGTCATCAATTTTTAACTTCAGCTTTTCCAGCTCAACGTTAAAATCCTTCATATGCCTGTGCCGGGTGTTTGATAACACGATATAAGCTATATCATCCAGCTCATCGGCCATGTGGTGCAGTATGCGGGCAATTTCATTCAGGATTCCTGTGCCCTCATATTTTTCGCGTATATGGCTGTAATCATAGTGTGTGGCCATGATCTGTTCGTACATATCAACAAGGTCAACAAAGGTAAGCACCAATAAACGGCTGGCCCCGGTTGATTYCCTAACCAATAGCCTGCTTTTAAACACCATTTCGCGTACGGCATCCTGGTGCTGACTTACCTGTATCTGTTGTGATACCAGCTTGCGGTAATTTTCGTCAATGTCTTTTTCGGGTATATAAAAGTCGGCTTTGATCCTTAAAAATTTGGCAATGTCGCTTACGCTCTCGCCAAGCGTTTGTTGCGCCGCCCGGTAAGGTCTTATCCCAAAAAACACCAGACTGAAAATCATGTACCATACACCACCTGCTAAAATGGTAGCGCTGTAAGCAAGCACACCACTGGCTGGCAAGGCCTTATCCATCATAAATATCATGATGAGCAACGATGATGTGCCTACCGATGCCGCCCGGTTGCCATATACCGTGAACATGGAAAAAAGAAACGAAAATGCCGTGATCTCCAGGCCCAGGGTAAAAATATTAAGCCGGGCAAAACCGGTAATGGCAGCCACTACAAAAAGGCATAAATTACCCACCCCCATGGAGTTGCGTTTGTGAGTTACAGGACCGGGGTTATCAATTACGCATATACAAAGCGCACCTAATGACAGGGTAAGCCCCAGTTCAAACAGGTTAAACTCCAACAATACCAATGATGGCAGTAGTATACCTGCTGATATACGCAAACCGTCAGAAAAATACTGGCTGTAAAAAAAGCTTTTTATCTCCCTGGTATTAATATTCATCAAAGTAATTATTCGTTTTTTATCGGCTGTGAAGCAATCATGAGCAAGTTATAAAATTCTTTTTTTTAGCTATGCTCCCGGTGGTTTCATTATATGTTTTTTTTGAGCCGAAATTGAATTGCAAATTTACAAAAATTAAATATTTAAGCTTTATTTTAATAATTATGGCATTAATAACATAATAATCTTATTAATTAATCATTTTTTGCCGAAATTTAATTTTAGATAATTAAATTCACCCCGGTATTGTGCAATAGCCTGTACCCATCAATTTTTACCTCAATTATTTAAACTATGTCATTAACCCAAAAACTCAGTCAAAGAGAAACAACTTTCAATAATGAAGTTGTGACCCGGTTTGAGTTATATAACAGTTTATTTCAAACATTACCCTTTTACCAGGTAAAGGATACTGGTATTTTACTGCCATTTTTTAGTTCACATTGCGAAAAAGGAGCCATTAAACAGGCATCGCCTACCGATATTATAGAAACCTTCTTTAAAAAGTACGTACCGGATATTGATCACCGCGAACAGATAAACCGGATGTTCAGGTTTATACAGTATATTGAAAGGCAGGTGGTTTTATTTGATGCTATTGAAGATTCCTCTTTTAATAAAATAGGTAAGTTTGATGATTCAGGTACACTGCAAAGCCTGTTGCAGCAAGCTACCATAAGCGATGAAACCCGTAACAAGATCAGCGAAAAATTAAAGGATTTTTCGTTAAGGCTGGTGCTTACCGCGCACCCAACCCAGTTTTATCCTGGTACAGTGCTGGGCATTATGACTGATCTGATTGAGGCGGTAAAGGTTAACGATATTAACAATATTGATGTATTGCTGCAGCAATTAGGTAAAACGCCTTTCTTCAATAAAACATCACCAACACCGGTTGATGAAGCTATCAGCTTATCATGGTTCCTGGAGAATATATTTTACCATGCAGTATCTGGCATACAATCAAAACTCGTTGAAGAGTTTGATATTGATGCATCTAATCAGGTACTTGAACTTGGATTTTGGCCGGGAGGCGATAGGGATGGCAATCCTAATGTAAACACGCAAACTACTAAAGATGTTGCCAGCTTTTTAAGGCAACGCCTGTTCAGGTGTTATTACCGCGATTTCAGGGTGCTTAAACGCCGCATAACTTTCAGGGGGGTTGAAAAGGCTATGGCCAAGCTGGAGAAGCTGATATACAAAAATGCCAACGAACAGCACGATCCTAAAAACCTACAGGGCGAATTATTGAGCCTGCTGCAATCTATCAAACAAACCATTGTGACTGATCATGACAGCTTGTTTGTTGATATTGTAGAAGACCTGATACAAAAGGTGCGTTTGTTTGGCTGCTATTTTGCCACGCTGGATATCAGGCAGGATAGCCGTGTGTTGCGCAGCGTATTTGATTTCAGCGTAAAAAATATTAAAACGGGTATAGTTAAAGGCTATGCGGCTTTGTCCGAAGAGGATAAACTAAAGAGCATCACTTTTACAGAGGCCGATTTTCATTGTCCCGAAGATGCTGATGATATGACCCGTGATACACTGGATACCATCAGACTGATGCGGGAAATTCAGCAAAGTAATGGTGAAAAAGCCTGCCAGCGTTTTATCATCAGCAACTGCCAGCAGGCATCTGATATATTGCAGCTTATCGACCTGTTTTTATGGAGCGGATGGAAAAAAGACAACCTGAGTGTTGACTTTATGCCGCTATTTGAAACCGTGAACGATCTGTCGCGTGCCGACGAGATCATGGAGCAGTTATATACCCATCCATACTATGCAGAGCATTTAAAAAAGCGCGGCAACAGGCAAACTATCATGTTAGGTTTTTCTGACAGTACTAAAGATGGTGGTTACCTGATGGCCAACTGGTCTATATATAAAGCTAAGGTTGAGTTAACTTCCATGGCGCGAAAATATGGTGTGAGCCTGGCATTTTTTGATGGCAGGGGAGGCCCCCCGGCACGCGGCGGTGGTAAAACACACCGTTTTTATGCTTCAATGGGTAACGAGATAGCTAATGATCATATTCAGCTTACCATACAAGGGCAAACCGTAAGCTCGCAATATGGCTCGGTTGAAACAGCCCGGTTTAATATGGAGCAACTGATCAACGCGGGCATCATATCTGCCCTACACCCTAACCATAACGATTTGCTGGACAACAGGCATAAAGCCCTGATATCAGAAATGGCCGATGAAAGCTATAAAATATTCATGGCCCTGCGCGCGCATCCTTTATTTGTGGAATATCTGGAAAAATTCAGTCCGCTTAAATTGTTGTCGCGTATCAATATCAGCAGCCGGCCAACTAAGCGTAACGCCGGTGCGCCGCTAAAACTGGAGGACCTGCGGGCCATTAGCTTTGTAACTTCCTGGAGCCAGCTTAAACAAAGTATCCCCGGTTTTTACGGTGTGGGTACTGCCTTGAAAAAAATGAAGGACGACGGCAACTGGCTGGAAATAAAAGAACTATACAGAACATCAGGTTTCTTTAAAACGATGCTGGATAACTGTATGATGTCTATGTCTAAATCAGATTTCAGAGTTACCGCTTACCTGGAAAAGGATAAAAAATTTGGTGAGTTCTGGAAAATGCTTAAAGACGAATTTGAGCTTACCCGCGAGATGCTGCTTGACCTAACCGGAAGCGGTGTGCTGATGGAAGAATACCCGGTTGAGCGCCGCTCTATAGCCATCCGCGAAAAGATAGTATTACCATTGGTAATTATTCAGCATTATGCCTTACAACGCTTAAATAACAGCAACGATAGCGAATTGACCGAGATCTATGATAAGCTGGTGATCAGAACCGTTTACGGTATTGTTAACGCCGGCAGGAATCTGGCGTAAAAGCTTTTTCATTTTGTCATCCTGAACGCAGCGAAGGATCTATTAACGAACTATGCAAGTTGGCGAATAGATGCTTCACTGCGTTCAGCATGACAAACTGTACTTGTTGTTTTACTTATCCGAAGGATTTTTCTTTCTATCCAGCAGCATGGCAACCATTTTGGTTAAACGATCCTGGCGGGTTTTATCCTGTTTGGCAGTGAGTATCCATAACAGGTACTCCTTTTTATTACTGTAGGCCAGTTGCTGAAACCATGCCAAAGCAGCGGGTTGCTGCTCAAGGACCGTTTTTACATAATCGGGCAGCGTTATTATTTTATTGTCCACATCAATATATTCGCCGTATTCATTGTTTCTAACTGCGTCTTTACGGCCATCAGAAAGTTTGCTCTGCCCAATAGGGCGAAACCGCAGGGCTGTCCAGATCTCGTTAACAGCAGCCGAAGACACCGGACGGAGGCCATGTTGCGTAGGGCTATCCCAACTACTCATCATTTCAAGATCAGTATCAATGCCTGAATTTTTTTTAGGGTAGATGATCCAAAAAACAGTGTCCTCCTTTAATAGCGGAACAATGATCTTAAGATCTGATATCAGTTGGATACTGTTGGTAACAAATAATTGAACACCGTCAAAATCACCACTGGTATTAAACACCACTTCGACACCGTCAGGCAGGGGAGTTAAACTATCCGGATAATTTGCAGGCGCGTTATAAAGCAGCCAGCGCGAATTGGGTTTTATTTGCAGTTTTTTAGCGAGGGCGTTCATAGAGGTTTATAGGAAATGGTATAGCTAATTTAATAATAAAAATTTGAGTACCAATTCCTGAAATTGTAGTGTGAAGATTTATGAAGTTTTTAAACGGCGAAGCCCTCAACGAACCCATAAAAACAAATATCTTTGAGTTAAACTTCGTAAATCTAAGGCAGCCGTGAATAGCAAGTTACCCGCCTTACATAGCCAGCTTTGCAAAAAAGTCCCAAAGAACTATCCCTGCCGATACTACAATGTTAAAAGAGTGTTTGGTGCCAAACTGGGGGATCTCGATGCAGGCATCAATATTTTGCATTACTTCGTCGCTTACACCGTTTACCTCGTTGCCAAATATCAAGGCATATTTTTCGTTTTCGATGGGGGTAAACTCGTTGAGCATGGTGCTGTTTTCGGCCTGTTCAACCGCTATGATGCGGTAGCCATCTTTACGCAATTGTTCAACAGCTTGTAAAGGGGTTTCAAAATAGCTCCAGTTAACAGATTGGGTAGCGCCGAGAGCGGTCTTCTCAATTTCGCGGTGCGGGGGCTGGGCTGTTATACCACAAAGGCATATCTGCTCAACTGCAAAACCATCCGAAGTACGAAAAATAGCACCAATATTATGCATACTGCGCACATTATCAAGTACTACCACAACCGGCAATTTATCCTGTGCCTTAAATTCATCAACCGAAGCCCGGTTCAGCTCATCTAACTTTAATTTGCGCATCTTTATAGTTCATGGTCCTTGGGCAATAAACCATGGACTTTATTGCGCAAAAGTATTGATTAATCGCTTAATTTACTGCTACCCTTAACAAACCCACACCATTGCCAATTAATGAGCTGTAAACCGATGGGGCATAACCTATCTTATTGGTATAATATTCGGTTACACCCTTGCTGTAATCATCAAAGGCATCGCCTTTAACCAAAGCTATGGCGCAACCGCCAAAACCAGCTCCGGTCATGCGGGCGCCGGCAACGTTAGGGTTGGTTTTGCTGTATTCGGCAACGGCATCCAGCTCAATGCCGCTTACTTCGTATAAGTCGCGCAGCGAATCATGGGAGGCGTACATTAATTTGCCAAATTCAGCCAGATCATTATTTGCCAATGCCGCCGCAGCCAGTTTTACACGGTCGTTTTCTTCAATCACGTGTTTGGCCCGTTTTAATACTACGGGGTTAGTTATCAGGTGTTCATATTTTTTAAAGGTATCGGCGTCAATATCGCACAGGTGATTGATATTCAGCTCTTTTTGTAACGCTGTTAACGCTTCACGGCACTCCTGCACACGTTCATTATATTTTGATTCGGCCAGTTTGCGGGGTTTGTTGGTGTTGATGATAGCCAGTACGTAGTCGCCAAGGTTACTGTCAACCGCCTGATAGTCCAGTGTATCGCAGTTGAGCATCAGGGCCTTGTTCTTTTCGCCGAAGGTAACGGCAAACTGGTCCATTATGCCTGAATTTACACCTATAAAGTTATTTTCTACAGATTTTGACAGCTTCACCAAATCAAGCTTGCTATAACCACCATTAAAAATATCGTTCAGTGCATATGCTGTAACCACCTCGATAGAGGCTGATGATGACAAGCCCGAGCTGATAGGTATATCGCCATAATAAAGCATATCCAAACCTTTAAGCTGGTGCCCATCTTTTAAAAAATGAGCAATTACACCAAGAGGAAAATTAAACCAGCCATTGCCTTCTTTTTCATAATGCTGCTGCAATGGTATCTCATGTTTTTCAGTAAAATTCAAACTGCTGAAACGAAACACACCATCCTCATTAGGAGATGTTAAAAGATAAGTGCCAAAAGTAATGGCGCAGGGCATAACCAACCCGCCGTTATAGTCAATATGTTCGCCAATAAGGTTTACGCGCCCGGGTGAAAAATAAGCGTTGTCGGCCTCTTTGTTGTAAAGCTTGTTAAATTCCTGGTGTAAATTATGCTTCATTATTACAGGTTATATTTATTTGGGAAGCAAATATTGTAAAAATTGTCAAGTTTACAGTTATAAAATTAATTTTTAATTGAAAAAATATTACTTTTTAGATGGTTTGCATTAACATTTTTACAAACATTAAAAATTTATAGCTTTATAAGATTCCAACTCAAACAGAAAAACCAATCACCTGTTGGTTAAATAGCTATTTAAATTTTATAAAATGAAACAATATCTTGTTACCGGATATGATTATACAGACGCTGAAGCACTACAACGCCGCATGAACGTGCGCCCGCACCATTTAGATGGCGCGAAGGCCCTGAAACAAAGCGGGAACTATGTATTAGGCGGAGCTCTACTGAACGATCAGGGCAATATGATAGGCTCTGTAATGATACTTCAGTTTGAAACCGAAGAGGGACTGGAAGCCTGGGAAAAAAGCGAACCTTATATCATCCAAAAGATATGGGAATCGGTTGATGTAAAGCCGTTTAAAGTGGCGGATGTTTAGTTTGCAGCAAGCGATTTGAAGTAGGAAGTAATTTACTTCTCCCGCCGTCACTCGGCTCCTGACTACAGGTGTCTGAAAGAATTACAAAGAAAGATGAGGGCAGTGCGATTCCTTCCTTGGGGAAGGGGAGGTAGGGGTTTAGTAAGCATTGCAAGTTTGTATCGCTTGTATAAACCCCTCCCTGCCACAACACGCTTCATCCGCACCCCTCCCGTGGGGAGGGAATTTAAAAAGAAGATGCCCCTGCCGTCACTCGGCTGGAGCCGAGCGACGGCAATGACGTTGAAAAATGTTTACTGCCAACTGTTCAACTGCCAGTACCCTGTGCTGTCTTTAATATAAAAAGCCGTATAGCCTTTACCCTGCATGGTAAAATCAAAGGATAGCTCTTTTACTGAATTGTCGCCGGGTAAAAAGTTGGGTAAAATGCTATCAGCCACCAGCGTTATAGATTCGTCGAGTTCGTTATGGTTTTCCTGCTCTTTTTGGGCAATCAGGACAGTATGATTTACATAATCGGCATAGGTGGCAAACTCATAACCATTATCATTTAGCTTGCGGGCGGCATTAAACGCATCTTCGGCAATTTGGTTCTTGTAAGCTTCCATAGCGTTTAAAAGGTCTTCGGCAGATATTTCGGGCATGCCATCCCTGCCCGTAGTATAGTAACTATTCAGGATCTCTTCTTTGCTTTTCATGTTTCTTACCTGTTTATAGGCGCTCTTGCATCCAAAATAAAAGGATGCCATAAACATAATGACATCCTTTTATTTTTGCATAATAGATCTGATAATTTACGCCAGGTTTAGGGCTTCCAGCTCCTGCATATCATTTTCTGTTAATGCTATATCAGCGGTTTTCATGTTTTCTTCCAGGTGATCAACACTTGATGTCCCCGGGATCAACAAAATATTTGACGAATGGTGCAGCAGCCAGCTTAAAGCTATCTGATGTATAGTAGCATTGTATTTATCGGCTACACCTTGCAATATTTGCTCGCCCTGTACATTACCACCACCTAAGGGGTACCATGGTATAAAGGCAATGTTGTGTTCGCGGGTATATTCCAGTTCGGCCTCCCATTTGCGGTTATCAACGCTGTACATATTTTGTACCGATACCACCTCGAAAAATTCCTGTGCCTTTTTAATCTCTGCTACGCTTACTTCTGATAAGCCAATGTGTTTGATCTTGCCTTCCTGTTGTGCTTTTTGTAAAAATTCAAATGATTTTTCGGCAGGTACCTTAGGGTCAATGCGGTGCAGTTGGTACAGATCAATACGGTCCAGTTTTAAGCGTTTTAAGCTACCCTCCAGCGCCTCTTTCAAATGACCGGGCGATGAATCAACAGGCCACACATCCGGCCCGGTACGTAGCAAACCGCCCTTTGTTCCAATTACCAGGTCGGCAGGATAGGGGGCAAGGGCCTCGGCAATTAACTCTTCAGATACATTGGGGCCGTAGCTATCGGCCGTATCAATAAAGTTAACGCCCAGTTCAACCGCTCGTTTTAACACGCGGATGCACTCGTCCTTGTCTTTTGGCGGACCCCAAATGCCCTTGCCTGTAATGCGCATAGCGCCGTAGCCCAGCCGGTTTATGGTATAGTCGCCGCCCAGGTTAAAAGTTTTTTCAAATGTATTAGCCATAATAGTAGTTGTTGTTATAAATTTCAACTCAAATATGCCCGCATTGTTTACAAATAATATAACCCGATTGTAATATTGACATGCCGTTTGAGTAACATTTTAGTGTTATATTGCCTGAAAAACCTAACCATGACAGGGCAAAATTTCACCAATCACAAGCGGTATGCATCGGGCTATCATTTTTTATTAAGCTTGCTTCTTTTAGCTGGTTTTGCAGCATCTATAGTAAATGTTATAAAGCAGTGGCAAACAGCCAATTTTATGGGAGCATTTTTAATATTGCTGCTTTTTATTTGTGGTTTCCAGATATTCTGGTATATGCGCAGCTTCCCGTTAAAAGCACAGGACAGGGCTATTCGCGCCGAAGAAGGGTTACGATATTTTATACTTACCCGCCAGCCTTTGGATAGCAAGCTTACTATAGCACAGATAACGGCCCTGCGTTTTGCTCCCGACGATGAGCTGATACCACTTACTACACGTACCCTGGCCGAAAACCTATCGTCTGATGAAATTAAAAAAGCTATTAAAAACTGGCGGGCCGATCATCACCGGGTGTAAGGGATATTATTAATATTTAAACAAGTTCAGGATGACTTGACATTGCTTACCTCCACAAACCAAGAATAGCCCCCATGAGGGTTAGCGAAACTACACTGTAGCCACCATTTATAAATATCAAACGCCAGCTTTTAAGTTCAAATAAGCTCATTATAGCTATGGCGCTAAACGTCCAGATGCCTGCAAGGAAACCTGCAGTTGCGCCCCAGGCCAGGTCGGTTTTGGGCTCGGCTAAAAAGGCGGCCAGGTTTGCTGCCATAATAAGAGAGAATAGGCCCGTCATCCCAAAAGAGCGTAATTTACTTGAGGCTTTAAGATCATCAACATTCAATTTATTGTCGGCAACCCAGGCATTGGCAAACAGCGCAGGCGAATACCAGATACCACCAACTAAAAAAGAAGAAAGCGCGGCTACCACAACAGCAGCCCAATTAATCAGGGAAGGGTTCATAATGATAAGTTTATGTGTTTAATAAAAATAAGAAAATAATTCCTCTTTTATTGTACAACATTACTTTACAACAAAATGCATCACCTGCCTGCCCAGGTTACCTTCGGCATCAAGGCCCTCAATTATTGCACGGTACGAGCCGCGGGCATCGCTGTTAAAAAAGCTAAATGAGGCTACACCGTTCTTATCGGTTATTATTTTAGGGTTCCAGTAAATGGTATTACGCAAATCGGCCCCGATAGCACTGTTTTTGTTAATATCATATTTAGGCGAGTAAAACTCTTTGGCCTTATTGTAACCCTGTATAGGAAAGGTTACCACGTTTTGCTTCGGAATAAGGGCTTCTAACTGGGCCCTGGTTATTCTTTCTTTTTTAATTACCTTTTTATTAATGATCAGTACACCATTTGTTTGGTTCATGCGGTTAATACCGCTTACACCATCCTTTAAAAATATCTCAACAGATGCTACTTCGGGACCAGTAATGGTTGATAAAAAGTTAACATCAACCGGCATACTGCCCACATATACCTGCACAGGTATTTTTTTGCCGGCATTATAATCACGAGTGATGTAAAAGTTATTATCAACGTAAGTTAAGCCAAAGGCCATGGTACTTAAACAGTTTATTAACAATGGGCAGTCCTTAAGTTGGTCGCCGGATATTTCATGATCGGCCTGACCGGGTAAACCTGCAAATGTTCCAAAATCATTATGACTTGGCTTCTTTTCAAACTTGGTTGATTTGATAACCACCTCTTTAAGCACGCGGGAATTTTGATACTGCTTGCGGCTATTGTCAAGATAGGGGCGCATAGCACTGTCAATGTTTACAATTTCATCGGGCTGGTTAGGGTTTTTGGTTATTTTCTGGTACAGCTCGCCATTAACGTTTATCACCAGGTTTTTACTGTTCACATTATTGCGGGCACTCAGGGTTATTTTTGAGGTATCCATCACCACCACATTACTAAACTTAAAGTTTCCTGAGAGATCGGTTATTGCTTCGGCCGAATAATTCCTGTCCGGGATGAGCAGGCGGATGCTGGCTTTGCCTACCGGTAGTCCGGTATTGGTTCTTAATATCCCCGATACTTCAATGCCTTGCTCAGGCGCAATGTAAATGGGGGGATTTTTATCGGCCAATATATCCTCGTACGAGAAACGGCGGTAACCCTGGGTAAGCATCAGGATATCCAGGTTGTCGAGCTTTTCCTGGTCGGGTTTGTTAAAATAGTAGTTTGGTTTTTCAATATACCCTTTCAGGTCTGATGTAAGCAGCAGGTTACTTAAAATGGTCGATTCGGCATTTTCATCAGTCGGAACACTGGTATCATCCAATACCGCTACAGAAAAACTGCCCACAACAGGAGCTGTATTGTTTTTTGCCGAAACAGATATTTTAACACCTTGCCTGGTTGTATAGGAAGGCTTGTCAGTTTTTAAGGTAAGGTTTAATGCATCATTATGCTGCACAAATATTACACGTTCGCAAAGGGCATAACCACCTGATGAAAACAGGGTAAGCTGTACAATACCCGTTGGGAATTTGCTTTTGGGGATATTTGCAGTATAAACCAGGTTTTGTAACACCGTTTGAGCGGCATAATACACAACGCCGCCGCTTTGCGCCACCAGGTAAAAACTTTTGTTTTGTTTTCGTTGAAGAAACAACTCATTGGCCGATATTTTAACGGTCAGGTTTGCAGTATCGGGGCTAAATACTGCCAGGTTTATGCCCATGGCCTGTACCCGCGGTAGTTTATAGGTTGCCTGCGAACCATTAGGGAAAGTAACATTGGCCGTATATGCCTTGCCGGTTTCGGGTGTTAAGGCAAATACGCCCATCCCTAAGTGTGATGTGGTTAAACTGGCCATAACGGTGCCCTGATCGTCAACTATAGAGCCTTTAACATCAACACCCAAACCTTTGGAATCGATGGCTTTAAAAGCAATTTTTGAACGGATGCCATTGGTTAGCTGCCCGCTTTCGGGAAAAAACTGAACATCATAGGCAGTTATCGCTGCTCTTAACGAAAACGAGTTGGTAACTGTTTTACGTTCGCCCATGTCAAGCCCGGTTACCAATGAACCCGACGTTATGGTGGCGGCGTCATTTTCTGGTATATCAACAATTACATGTCCTTTATCATCGGTACGGCCGCTGCCTTTACTTAAAGCATCGCCATTACGCATTAGCTGCCAGCTTACCCTTTTATTGGCATAAGGGTTATTAGCCGGATCCTTATAAAGAATATCAGCATCAACTTTTACGGTGCCTTTTTTATTGGAACTTTTATAAGTTATAAACGTGTTAACCTGGTTATCAATAGCATTACCTACGTTAATGGTACGGTCATAAAAATAATCGGAATCAAAATTACGCATCCAGTTGGTATAGGCCCTGATGCGGTAGCTGCCTTGTTTATAGGTATCGCCCGCGAGGATGATATTGCCATTGGAAAAGCCATTTTTAACCGGCAGCCGCAAGCTTTCCATTATAGAATCCTGATTGTTAATAACATCAACATAAACTACCCCGCTTAATCCCGATGGCTGGTGCTTTTCGACAGTTACATAAGCTTTAAACCATATGGTATCGCCCAGGGCATAATAAGGCTTATCTAAATGCAGGTAAACTTTTTCAATAGGATAACTGCTTTGAAACTTGGCAGTTTTTTGAATAAGTGTATTTAAAGGTATGCTATCCTGCTGCGCCAAAGCGGCAAAACTAAAAGAGAGCAACAGGGAAATTACGAGTAAAAGTTTTCTTGATATCATTAATATAAAGCAGCTAACGGGGCTAATATAAACATTTAGGGTTGTTGCATATGGCACCCATATACGTTTTAACATTTTTTTACAAACCGGATAAATTTGAGCAATGCTAAAGCCGTACAGATACTATGCTACTGGTAAACAAAAATATTGCTTTTTGCTATATCAACGGAAAGTTATAAGCAATATGACAAATTGCAGGGATAATAACACGATTGTTACTTTTTTTGGGGAGAGGAGTGAAACGACCACACCCTAAGTCAATAAAATAGTATAAATGGTTAAGCGTAATTTTACTTGTTACCGGTCAGCTTTTTTATATCATCTAAACGAGCTATCGACATACGACTTATCACCCCGGTTTGAACCTGCCCGGACTGGTCTAAACATACATAACTTGGGAAACCACTTTTATCAAACATGGTCATTATTTTTTTCACCAGTATTTCATCTATAAATAAATGGATCCCGGGTTGTTTAAGCTCTGCAATTTTGGTTTTCCAAACATCAATATTAGAGCCTTGGCTGGTACAGATGTAAACAAATTCCACAGGAAGGTCTGTAGCCTGGTCATGCAGTTTGTGGCTATAAGGCATTTCAATTAAACAAGGAGCACACCAGGTAGCCCAAAAATCAAGGATAATGGCCTTGCCGTTAAATTTATTCTTCAGCTTATGCAGAAACTCTTCGGGTTCCATATTGCTTACTGTGGATAATTTAGCGCCAAAAGAAAGTTGACCCATGGGCTCTCCCAAAACTGAATCGGTATCAAGTGGTTTACTTTCCCTGAGGATGTGATTCACCTGCCTTAATCGTTCCGTTGTTACTTTGTACTCTTTTTCCAACACTGTTTTGCACCATGGTGTTTTTATAGTTGGAAGCAGCTCAGCAAGCATTTGATTATATACTTGTATATTTTCGTCGTGCATTTTTAGTTTAAGTACATCTGCGTATGGTTGTCCAAACACACTATCCAGTTTGTGTGTTTCATCCTGTACATGGTAATTCCGGAAATTTATGTTTGATTTTACATATCTGAAATATTCATACAAATGGGTATTAAAAATACTGCCCGAATTGGATACGAGGTAGCTTTTATGCAATTTGATATTTTCCCAGTCCGCAGGTTCTTTTTTTAATGATATAGCGGCCGAAAGTACATCACCATAATATTCAGATAAACGCTCGTTTTCAGGCATCCAGGCATATGAAGAAGGGTTTAAATGTATAAATTCATCATTTAGTGCTTTTTGTTCTGCAAACAGGGCGCTTAGTTGTTTAAAATAATCTGCATCATGAGGGTTCAAAAGATGTATCCTGCTATCTATATCAATCCGAACTGGTGTTTTGAAGCAAACTTGTTTATTCATCCACAGGTTCATAGCGCCGTCAGTTCCGCTGTAGGTTACTCCGTTTCCAACAAAATCCACCCGCCCTTGCTTTAGTTTGGCAAAGTCGAGCTCAAGGTTCAAATCCTTATTGGCATATAAGCCGGCATAAAAATAATCTTTAAGGTCAAACCAAATCTGCTGGTAAGGAAAAGGGTAGTCGAGCGATAAATCAAAACTGCCATCACTATTTATAGCAGCCACACGTGAAGACTGAAGATTAGAAAACGGAGTAACCAGCGTATAAGTGATATTTAGACCAGCAAGTTCATCTTTTGTAGCATTGATTATTTTGCCATGTACATGCGGTTTGTGATTTTGGAAAAAATACTTATTAAACGAGGCATCGGCTAATGAAACCCGGTTGTTTTGCATTTGAGCCTTAGCACCAAGGCCAGTTATTAATAAGCAGATCAGGGCGTAAATTCGCGTCATATTATTTAAAGGTATTGTTTTGATTATTTCTTTATGCTGATACAATACCCGTTTAAATATACTCAATAAACGGTATTTAACTATTTTAATAGTCAATCATAGATTCGGGGCGATTATACCTTAACACGTCATTTCTGCATTAAAAATAATAGCTTTACTATCACAATCTTTAAGCACATGAAAAACCTCAAAATCGCGACAGCACAGTTTGAAAATAAAAGTGGCGACAAAGCTTATAACTTGTCGGTCATCAAAAATTTAGCCCAAAAAGCGGCTCGGCAAGGGGCTGATGCTATTGCTTTTCATGAATGCTCCGTTACCGGCTACACCTTTGCAAGGTATCTTAACAAGCAGCAAATGTTGGACATTGCCGAGTTTATACCGAATGGGCCGAGTGTAATAGAACTAACCGCGCACGCCCGTGAATTTAACGTAGCCATATTGGCCGGGTTATTTGAAAAGGATGAGCAGGGAAATCTTTTTAAAGCCTATATCTGTGTTGATAAAAACGGACTGGTTGCCAAACACCGTAAGCTCCATCCATTTATAAATCCGCATTTAACACCCGGTAATAGTTATACGGTATTTGATTTGTTGGGGTGGAAATGCGGCATCCTGATCTGTTATGATAATAACATTATTGAAAATGTGAGGGCAACCAAATTACTGGGCGCCGATATTGTTTTTATGCCACATGTAACCATGTGTACCCCATCAACGCGCCCAGGAGCAGGTTTTGTTGATCCGCAACTATGGTTTGATAAGGAAAACAACCGGCAACTGCTACGTGCAGAATTTGACGGCCTTAAAGGGCGAAGCTGGCTTATGAAGTGGTTGCCCGCCCGTGCTTATGATAACGCCATATACGCTGTTTTTGCAAACCCTATAGGCATGGACGATGATCAGCTGAAAAATGGCTGCTCCATGGTGATTGATCCTTATGGCGATGTTATAGCCGAATGCACATCGCTTGAGAATGAAATAGCCGTTGCCGAAGTAAGCGAGGATAAATTGAAGCTGGCTGGTGGATACCGCTACATCAAGGCCCGGAAACCAGAACTGTATGGCGATATTATTGGCAAGCCCCACCAGAGCGAGCAAAAAGTGGTATGGTTAGATGAATAACAGTTAAAAGTAAAGTTCATTTTATATATTTTTAATTCTAAATACCAATTCGGTATTTGGTATAAAATATTACCTGGTTTGTTTTATATTGTGTTTTATTTAATTATACTTGTAAGGTTTAAAATATTATTCTCAAAATAAACCAAGCTCAAATCACAGTATAAATGAATCAGGAAATAAATCAGGCATATCCCAAAGCTTATTGGGATATTGATAAAGCTACTATCGAATCGGGTTTTACAATGGCATCAGATGCTTTAACCTGTTCTTTACTCAAAACGCTGGCTGTAACAAAACCTGCGTGTAAGTTTTTAGAACTGGGTACAGGAACCGGTCTATCTACTTCCTGGATCCTGGAGGGGATGGACACGGCATCAACCCTGATCTCCATTGATAATGATGACAGGTTTTTAGTTATTGCCCAACAATTTTTAGGGAATGATAAACGCCTGGAATTGGTTTGTATAGATGGCGCCGATTGGTTTGAGCAAAACAAACACCTAAAGTTCGACTATATTTTTGCTGATACCTGGCATGGTAAATATTTACTGTTGGATGAGGCCATAGCCATGCTTAACCCCGGTGGCCTGTACATTATTGATGATATGCTGCCCCAGCCCAACTGGCCCGAAGGCCACCACGAAAAAGCCATTAAACTGGTAGAGGTATTAGAACAACGAACCGACCTGGTGCTCACCAAACAATGCTGGGCAACCGGTATTGTGATCGCTGTGAAAAAGGCAGTGTAACAGGTTTTTGTTGCCGGGGGCGCGGGGCGTGTGTACCAATTTGGCTAAAGCCACTGCTTGTTCATTTTTGCCCGTTGGCTAAAGCCAACGGCAATGACAAAACACTAAAATGGTTATAAAAAATCATTACCCCAGTGAGAAATACCCTAAAATGATTATAAAAATTCATTGCCGTCCCATTTATGGGGACGGTTTAAGAGATTGCTAACTGGCTTTAGCCAAATGAACCGCTTCTCACTTTTTAATCTACTTAAAGTCTTATTCCTTATGAGTTCCGGGGCATGTAAATAATAATACAGGCACCAATTAAGGCTATAACCGCGCCGATGATGTCATAGCGATCGGGTTTAAAGCCGTCTACTTTCCAGGCCCATAGCAAAGCAAGCACAATAAATATACCCCCATAGGTGGCATACACCCTGCCGAAATTGGCCGTTTGCCAGGTAGCTACAACACCATATAAGGCAAGTATTACGCCACCCAATAAACCATACCATAAAGGTTTGCCTTCTTTAAGCCATTGCCATACCAGGTAACCTCCACCAATTTCAAAAAGCCCGGCCAGTATAAAGATGAGTAGTGATTTTATTATTGCCATCGCAGTTACAAGATTAAACACAGGGAACAAACATACTTAAATTAAGGAATCGGGAACATTGCAGGCTATTTAAATATATTATTATACCTGCATATTGGTTTTCTATTTTAATACTATATTAGTTTATGCCAATTACATCCTCCAAATAAGGCCGTGATTAAAAAAGTTATACTTTATATCATATTATTATGGCCCCTTTGCGGTCTGGCACAATCAACCATTACGGGCAGGGTTTTAAGTGAGTCAGATAAAAAACCGGTAGCCAATGCCAGTATATTTTTGAGTAATGCCTCGGTTGGTACTAAAACAACTAATGAAGGCACTTTTATACTATCACATGCCAGACCTGGCAAGTATGATCTGGTGATATCTATCATAGGGTTCGAAAAATACAGCCAAACCATCATTATCAGTAATAATAATATCAGCTTGCCAGATATTTATATATCGCCCAAAACCATAGCACTGCAGGAGGTTAAAATAAAATTTAAAAACGACCCTAACCGCCAAAGAAATTATCAGTGGTTTAAGGAGGCGTTTTTGGGGCAATCGCCCTTAGCCAGCGAGTGTAAAATACTCAACCCCCAGGTGCTTGATATGGCATATGACGAAGCTAACAGTACGCTTACTGCTTCGTCATATGATTTTTTGGAGATTGAAAACCAGGCATTGGGGTACCGGATAAAATACCTGTTAAACAATTTCATAAAGGATAGCCGGAATAAAGATGCGCAAAAAGTGCATTTTGATGGCTCCGTTTTGTTTGAAGAGATGAAAGGCACGCCCCAGCAACAACAGCGCTGGCAAAAATTGCGACTGCAGGTATATGAAGGTTCCATGATGCATTTTTTGCGCTCGGCAATTGGTAACCGGCTGGATGCGGAAGGTTTCAGGGTACTCCAGTATGCTAATGCAATAAACCCGAAGCGGCCGCCCGATAATGTAATAAATGAGAAGATGGCCCTGTACAGAAAATTAGCAACCGGGAATAAGAATTATAATGATTCTGTGTATGTATGGGCCAAAAAAGCCAAACTGCCCAAAACATACCGAACGTTAATGCACTGGTCATTAAAGCCCGAAGAATTTATAAGCTCAACTGCACAGCCAAACATCTTCGCATTTGGCTGCGATAGTGATGCGCTGCATATCACTTACAATAAAAGTCATCATTTCCCCAAAAACGGATAACTTAATAATTTAAATAATCCTACCAACAGGGAAGTAACAGTATTGAGTTTTAGTCAGCTTTTTACCTTTTTTGACAGTAATGGTGCCGTAGTAAATCCCAATAGTGTAACATTTGAGGGAGCATGGGGCAAAAGCCGTACAGCTGAGCTATTACCATCTGATTATGAGACCGCACCAGTCGGCGGCGGGAATGATGAGGCTCCTGTATCAAAGAATATAGTTTCGCAAGTGCAGGATTTTAATGAAAAGCATGTTGTTGAAAAAGCTTACCTGCATTTTGACAAGCCTTATTATACCGCCGGCGATACTATTTACTTTAAAGCCTATGTAACACTTGGTGCTGCGCATCAGCTGTCTGATCTTAGTGGGGTATTGCATGTCGATCTGATCAATGCCGCTAATAAAATAAACCAATCCGTTAAACTGCAGTTAAAGGATGGTATGGCCTGGGGCGATTTTGCTCTGCCCGATTCATTGCCCCAAGGCAGTTACCGGGTAAGGGCCTATACGCAATGGATGCGGAATGATGGCGACGGCAGTTATTTTGACCAGTCCATCTCAATCGTGTCGCCAAAAGACATTAAAGTGCCTGTGCGCAGTACCGTGGCCGTCACGGCAAAGGCAAAACCAGATATCCAGTTTTTTCCCGAAGGAGGAACGCTGGTGGTGGGCATCCGGTCGAAAATAGCGTTTAAGGCAATCGGAGCAGGAGGACTGGGCATCAATGTAAAGGGTGTAATAGCTGACAATGATAATCAGGAGGCCGCTACTTTCGCGTCGACCCATTTGGGTATGGGGTATTTTTACCTAATGCCACAGGAAGGGAAGACCTATACTGCAAAGGTTGTGTTTGCTAATGGCTCACAAAATATGGTTAATCTGCCAAAGCCCGAGGTAAAAGGGATCGTTTTGTCGGTTAATAATGATTCATTACCCAAAGCAACGGTGAGGATAATGGCGGATAAAGCCTGCTACCAGGAAAATAAAAACAAGGATTATATGCTGCTCATCTATTCTGGCGGAATAGCTAACACGGTTACC
>NZ_JBFUJG010000094.1:0-20733 GCF_056401495.1 Mucilaginibacter sp. P4_E8 | reverse complement strand
CAGAAAAAGGTATCCGGACCACATCAACTACCCTTTTAGCTAATTGAAGCAGGATTTCAAACGGGAGGTTTTCCCCATCCTCATAACCCAATGAATTTGATAGTGCCTGGCTGGATACGCCGATTGCTTTATAGCCATTGGCTTCAAATATCTTTGCGCTGTGCACATCCCAGATATTTCCTAACACAAAAGGTGTTGAATTTTGATGTAGCTGTGAAAATGTTTCAAAAGTGCTCATACAATAAAAGTTTACTTTGTTTGATAATTATTTTTATCAAAGGTATTGTAGCAGTAAACCTTAAAATTGTATAAACCGGAACAGTTTTGAAATTATTGAAATAGTAGCTGGTTAACAGGAGATATGTTTTCCAGATATGCAGAAGGGGTAACGCCGGTAAATGATTTAAAATCCCTTATAAAATGCGATTGGTCAAAATAACCACAGTCATACGCGATAGAAGTGAAAGGCTGATCATTTTTAGCAATGAGCTTAAGGCTAAACTGAAACCGGTTTATTTTATTAAATGATGTTGGCGAGAGGCCGGTATGCTGATAAATTAATTTGTGCAGGTAACGGGGAGTAATGCCATGCCGTGATGCAATATTACCAAGGTTATTTTCGGCCGGGTTCTTTTTTATACTCGTTAAAATGTTGGCAACCTTATCAATCCTGAAAGATTTTTTTTGATTGCCTATTAATCTTTTTAGTAAGAAAGTTTCTATAAGCTCTATTCTTTTATCCTGGTCTTTTGTTTCCAAAAGCTGCGCATGCAAAACCTTTGCCGGGCTACCTATTATATCATACAGGTCGGAGATATGATCGTTAAACAGCCCTATTTCATCATTAAAAAAATATGCCAGCGAGTGTGTAAAAAATTTAATGCCAAGCATGGTATGCCTGCCCTTTGATCTTATGGCCAACGGTTTTGTGATCTGGCCCCATAATTCTATTTGAGGGGTTTTGAAGAATTTATTTTCAACTGACGATTCCCATATACCTTCACCAAGATTAAAGATCACTTCCATATCGCCACTTGGAAATACGGTATCCTCGAATCCGGCGTCTGAATCAGATTCAAAGATATAGTAGTGCTTTATGTAAGGCTTTAAGATGTCAGATGGTGAAAAATACTTAAATTCCATAATGTGAAATTACGATCTTAATATTTTTATTAATAAACACATAAACAAAACTACTGTATATCAATTAACTAAACAACACGCCAATCAAATCAGCTTATTTTGCTTGGCCATTTTAATAGCATCGGCACGGGAGTTAACATCAAGTTTAATATATATATTTTTGATATGGCTGCGCACGGTTTCCAGATCAATAAATAACTCTTTGGCAATTTGACTGCGGCTTTTGCCATCGCCTATAAGCTCAAGTATCTGGGTTTCGCGTTTGGATAATGGCGACTCCTGATTTTTTTGGAACGAACGTATAACCAGCTTGGCAATATTAATGCTCATGGGACCACCGCCCTCTTTTACTTCCTTAATTGACTCAATTATTTTGGTTGAGGGGGTATTTTTGGTAAGATAGYCCGATGCGCCGTTGGCCAGCGCATTGAATATTAACTTTTCTGATTCATAAACCGTTAAGATCAATACAAAGCACTGCGGCAGCAGCTTTTTTAATTTGGGGATGGCATCCACCCCATTAGTACCCGGCAGTTCAATATCCAGCAGTATAACATCGGGATGATCTGATACTATTTTTTTAACAGCTTCATCATAGGAGCAATAAGTGCTTACCACCTCATACCCTTCTGTTGCACCAATTAAATAGGCATAACCATTTCTTATAGTTTCATCATCCTCAATAATGGTTATTTTAATGTTACGGTTCATATAGGTTTATAATTAAGCAGCAACGTTTTTCCTGAACTTCAATTCAACTGATGTTCCCCTGCCCTCTTCCGAAACAATAAGCAGTTCGGCATTAATACGTTTGGCCCTGGCTTTTATGTTATGCATGCCATGACCTTTTGTAATGTTTTCGCATTTAAAGCCCTTTCCATCATCAATAAGGCRCAGCCTCACTTCATTTTTATCAATATACATCCACTGTAATATAACATGATTGGCTTCGGCATGTTTAAGCACATTATTCAACGATTCCTTAAATATCATGGTAATATTACGGCTATATTCCATGGGCAATTTAATTTGATGTAAACTTTCTTCTATGCCTTCAAACTTAAAATCTGCCGGCACATCCTGAAAAAGCTCAATACCAATTTCTTTTATATGGACCAAAGTTTCATATAAATTATCGCTTTTGGGGTCAAGCGCCCACAAAATATCCTTGGTTCCGTTGTACAGGGCGGCGGCGTTTTGTTTAATTTGATCAACAAGACCGCGCTGATCGGTTTTATTAGGGTCAATTTTAGCGTTTAATATCTCTGAGAGTATGGCTATCCGGGTAAGCTTATTGCCCAGGTCGTCATGAAAATCCTCGGCCGTTTGCTGCCTTATTTTTATTTTCTCTTCGCGTTTCATGGCCTCAATTACCTGCTGACGCTGTATTTTACCATGGTGCCAGATATTTTGCAATCCAAATCCTATCAAAACAAAAAATACTATTGCCGATATCCGGAAAGTAAGGGTTCGGTAAAACGGTGGTACAATTTCAAAGCTAAAATTAGCCGTACCTGCCGATACCTTACCATCAGGGCTAATGGACTTAACCTTAAAGGTATATTTGCCAGGCGGTAATGATGGATATTCAACAATATTGTTTTTTACCGGCGAACAAAATGTACTATCAAGACCAACCAGCTTATAGCGGTATGATACCCCATCGGGATTTTTTAAATAAATACCTAAAAAAGAAATGGCCAGGTGATTTTGATTATAATTTAGCTTAGCCCCATCACTTAAATATACATAATTAGTATCCCTGTTACTGCCAATCTTTGGCATTAGCTTTACGCTCTCAATAAGAATGTGCGGCGGCGGCGATGGTTTCATTTTTACCCGGGTGTTGTAAACCATAACCGCTTTAGTGGTGCCTACCCATATTTGATGATCTTTGTAAAGTATAGCGTTTTGATTGGTTTCAAATATGGGTTCTTTTGAGCCGGTATTATCAATTACCATAAACCGTTTTGAATCTGCGTTAAACTGCATACGGTTAACCCCTCTGCCTGTCCCTATCCAAATTTTACCAAACTCATCAGCTATCAAACTATATATAGCATTGGCCTTAAGGCCGTCATTTACCGTATAGTTTTTTAAATGCCCGCTTTTCATGTCCCAGGCGAACAGGCCCCGGTCATCAGTACCAATCAGCATGATATCATGATATTTGATCATGGAAAGAATGGCACAGTTTTTAAGCAAATTTTGATTAAAGGTGTTCACTACCTTTTTATTTAATGACAATACAATCCCATTTTGTGTGCCGATAAATAACGAATCGCGCCCGGTTACTACCAGCGATGATGAAAATGAGGATACGCCCTCCAGTTGCTTCAACAAACCATTCTCATAATAATAGCAACCCATTGAAGTAGCCAGCCAAATAATTCCGCTGCTATCGGCTGTTATACAATTATAGCTTATTTCATCACTTCCTTTTACCTGCCTGAAACCTTTTTCATCATACTGCCATAATCCCGATTGGGAAGTGCCTACCCAGGTAATTTTATTTTTATCAGTATATAAGCATTGTATCCCCTTTAAAGCTTTAGGCGCTTTAGGTGTAGGTATATTGGTTAATTTTTTACCATCATACCTTATTAACCCGCCGCCATCAGCACCCAGCAAAATATGGTTGTCCCAGTCCAGGGTAAGGGCCATTACTATTTTTGAATCGGGCAATCCCTGCGAACCGTCAAAAGTTACATACTTGTTACCCTCACAACGATACACTCCATTACCCAGGCTACCCAACCATAAATTATTATCAGCATCGTTATAAATATCAGCTATAGAGTTATCGGTAAGCCCGTTTGATGAGTTGTAATGAATTATATCATCGTCAACAATACAATAGGCGCCATTATCTGTACCTATCCATAAATCACCAAAAGCATCTTGCGCAATGCTAAGTAATTGCTCTTTTACGGTTGCCATTTGTTTAACGGCATAAGGCATAATCTGATTATTGCTGATATAGTACAAACCGTTCCAGGTTAAGATGTATATTTTTTGTTTTTCAAACCTGTCAAACAAAATTTCCTTTACCTGTACAGATCCATACTTTGCATTAAACGGGATGGAATAAACCCATTTATTGCCACTTAAATTATATATCCCTTTTTGATAAACCGCCGCATAAAGTTTACCTGAGCTATCTACAGCAACAGCGGTTACTTTATCGCTATCACTTAATATGGCAGGTTGCATTTTATCGCCGGTAATTTTAAACAACCTATAGCCCATTATTACCCAAACTGTGCCGGCGCCATCCTGGGTTATACTGGTAACTATATTGCGTTTTAGGGATATGGAAGGCTTATAGTTTTTAATTTTGCCATTATAAAGCATGGCCAGCCCATCAAGTGTTCCAAACCAGGTATGGCCTGTTTTATCAGAAAAAACGGTGCCCACAAAATTATTAGGCAAGCCATCTTGCCTCGAATAACCCAAAAAATCCTTCCCATCAAAACGACAGGCACCTCCAAACGTAGCTATCCAAAGGCGATGGTCGCTATCCATTGAAAACTTGTTCACCTGCGATTGTATCAGCCCGTCTTCAATATCAAAATGCGAAAACGTATATTTTTGCGCAAAAACCGGGTGTGTTTGTATTAAACAAAACCAAACCACACACACCAACATGATCACCCGATATAAGAAATTCTTGTTCAATTACACTCAGTTTAAATAGTTTGCAGTATTACTGCAATTTACCCTCAAAATAGGGTTAAATAAAATAAAAAAAATCACCCTTTTGGGGTGATTAAACATCATAGTGCCAATTGGTTAAAATTGGCTCCTATGAATCTGTATAATATAATAAGATCAGTTACTAATCTCAATTTTTAGCTGTTACCGGCTCTTTATTATCGGGTGTTTCAATATCATCAAACATTTTGCAAACCTGTGTAATTTTCCATTCCTGGTTATCATTTTTTTCAACTATCAGGTAATTATGCTGTATATTATCATGATAGGTAAAATCAACCCTGGCAATTACCAATGCATCGCTATTGGCAAGTACTTCATAATTTGACTGGCAGTTTTGCTGCGTACCAGCAGTGTTCTTCATTGCCTCAACCAAACTTGATTTGTCCTGATGGATCACCTTTTCGCCACGGGGTATTTTAAAACTGGAGTTTTCATCCAATACCTTATTTAACTTTTTATAATTTGAGCTCATGTGGCTGTCAATAAAATCGCGGATAACGGCAGTACAACCGGCCTCAACTTTTGGACCAGTATAGGCAAACAGCGTGGTGGCAGATAATAAGCTTATTACACAAGCCACTAAAAATTTATTTTTCATTGTGATATTATTTTTATCAAATGTCACTATGGTTTCAAAACAAAAATGTGTGTATAGCACCTTAAAAATATGCGTATAACACCAATTGGTCATCGGTTTGTCAGTACTGCTCTTGCCTTATTTTTTTCTTGTGAAATTGAAACAACCTTAAAACCCCTATTGCTGATTATTTTAATTTGCCGACAAACAATTAGTACTTATAGCAACTTCTAATTAATAACTTAGGATTCTTTAATTAAGCACTATGGAAAAACGTGAATTGGGTAATTCCGGCCTAAAAACTGCGCCATTGATTTTTGGCGGCAATGTGTTTGGGTGGACAGTTAAAGGTAACGATAACGCCATTTTACTGGATGCATTTTTAGATGCCGGTTTTAATGCCGTTGATACCGCCGATGTTTACTCGGCCTGGAGACCAGGCAATAAAGGCGGCGAATCAGAAACTGAAATTGGCAAGTGGCTTAAGCAAAGCGGTAAGCGCGACAAGGTGATCATAGCTACTAAAGTAGGCGCGGAATTCAGGGAAKGTAAAAAAGGGCTAAAAAAGGAATATATTATTAAATCTGCCGAGGATTCATTGAAGCGCCTGCAAACTGATTATATTGACTTGTACCAGTCGCATTATGATGATGCTTCAACCCCGGTTGAAGAAACGCTGCGGGCTTATGAGCATCTGATCAGGGAGGGCAAGGTAAGGGCTATTGGCGCTTCTAACTTTTCTGTCGAACGGTTCCATGAATCGCTTAAAGTAAGTCGCGAAAAAGGACTGGCCGCTTACCAAACCATACAACCCGAATACAATTTGTTTGACAGACAAAATTACGAAACCACGTTTGAACCATTTATAAAAGAGCAAAACATTGGTGTTATTAGCTATTTTTCATTAGCAAGTGGCTTTTTAAGCGGCAAATACCGGTCGGCAGCCGATCTGGAAGGTAGTAACAGGACCAATTCAGTCAAAAAATATTTAACCGAACGGGGTTTCCTTATATTAAAAGCGTTGGATGAAGTTGCTGCGCAATACAACAGCAATCCTGCAGCTGTTGCTTTAGCCTGGCTAATTGCCCGGCCCGGCATAACCGCGCCAATAGCAAGCGCCACCAGTATACCCCAGCTTAATCAACTTACACAGGCGGCAACGCTGCAGTTAAGCAATGAAGCTATTGAAGTGCTGAACATAGCAAGCGCTTATTAAAAGGCCAATCAGAATTGAACCCGTTCAGGCTTGTGGTATTATTCAATTATCGTTGAATAGTACCATTAAAAATAAAAATAGTACCATTACAAGTGGTAATTTGGTGTGTAAATTTGTTCCATGTTACAAAACGTACCACTATATGATATTTGTTCCTTATCTGATATTGATCAGGACGACATTATTATAAGCCGTTTTGAGCCATACCTGCAAACGCATAAAAATTTGTTTGCCACTCACCGGCATTCATTTTACCATTTGGTACTTTTTACAAATGGAGGCGGTACCCACACCATTGATTTTGAGAATTTTGAGGTTAAGCCCGGTCAAATTTATTTTATGATACCCGGCCAGGTGCACTCCTGGAGTTTTGAAGGTTTTACCGATGGTTATATCATTAATTTTTCGGCATCATTTATACAATCATTCATATTACAACACGGCTACCTGGATAATTTTTCGTTTTTTAGCGGTAACCTGGCCGATGCTGTGATCAATTTACCGGATGAAACCTATACAGCCATAAAGCCACTATTTGAAACCATACTGACCGAAGCTGCATCGCCCGCCACAGCATCTGCTGATATGATCAGGCTACTGATGCTGCAAATATTTATCCTGGTTAACAGGCTCAGTGCAAATCCGGTTTTAGGCGGTAATTCATCATACAACCAAATCCTGCTCAAAAGCTTTAAAAATTTAATTGAGCACCATTATACTGATATCAAACTGCCTAAAGATTATGCAGCGATGTTATATATAACCCCTAACCACTTAAACGCGGTTTGTAAGGATCTAATGGGCGTATCAGCCGGCGAGCTGATCCGCAACAGGGTACTGCTGGAAGCTAAGCGTATGCTTACTAACCCGCAACTAAGCATTAGTGAAATTTCTCTAAAATTAAACTTTAGCGATAACTCCTACTTTACCAAGTTTTTTAAAAAACTGGAAGATATTACCCCCGAAGAGTTCAGAAAAAAAATAATATACGATCATGGAAAATAATGAATATAAATTATGGCCTGCCGTTTTACATGCCAAATGTCCCCGTTGCAGGCGCGGCGATATGTTTGCCAACAGTATGTATGGCTTTCATGGACAGGTTATGCATCAAACATGCTCACACTGCGGTTTGGTATATGAAAGGGAACCTGGCTATTTTTACGTGGCCATGTTTGTTAGTTACGCGCTTAACGTTGCCCAAATGGTTACCGCAGCAGTTGCTATAAGTGTTTTAACCGGAAGCAACAATCCGTGGCTATATATAACAATTATACTAAGCATAGCCGTAATATTATCTCCTTTTAATTTCAGGTATTCCAGGGTGGTGTTATTATACTGGCTTACCCCAGGATTGCATTACCATCCCGAAATGAGCCACGATAAAGCATAATGACATTTTAAGTTTTTTTTAATGATGATGAGGGTGTCCATAGCTTAAAAACCTATGGGCATTTTTTATGGGCACCTGTGGTTAAACCATGTCAATTGCTTTCCGTCATATTCATATATCACAACAATATTTTGAATTATGAAAGCGAAATTGAACATCATAAAAAAAGATTTATATAACGTATTTGTAGTAGGCAATGCCAACGACAGACAATTGGCAAGGGTTTATATATTATTGGCCATCCCTGTTTTTACATTATTTTTAGTACTCGGCCATTTTCCTAAATATTAAACATCACAATCCCTTTTTGGCCCAAAAAACAAAACAGCCATTACATTGCTGTAATGACTGTTTGCCAACTGTTCCCTAACTAAATTAAACTAAAACTAAACTCACTTTATTAATGCTATTTATGCTGGTTAAAATGACTAACGACCAACTGTATATTTTTTAAATAGAAATTATTTTTATAATCGCATTGGTTATCCACCCACCTTTTCCCTTTTAAAATATTTTTATAATTAAAACCCGCAAGTATATAAGGACCGTTTTTGGAGCCGGCTTTTGCCGAAACATCAGGCTTATTACCCTTTCGTTTTAACACCGAGGGCTCACTGTTCAATGCTTTTACTTTATGATCTGTTGTAAATATATTAGCGCAGGCAATTAGCAGGAGCGATACAAAAACAAAGACCAAAAAGTGATAAAAAAGTTTCATAGCAACGGCTTTGTAAAACGTTTGACCTGCTGATCACCAACATTAATTCAAAGTTAACCTTTACTATAATAAAAATAATAGGGGTTTACACCGATTTACATACGTAGTTTTACGCATTTTTGTGATAATTTAACGAATTTGTTGATCGTGTTTAATAATTCATAATTATCAATTGCCAGCTATTAACTAATGATTAATAACAACATAGCCTTTTTACTATAGGGGAATCAAATAAATTCCTACTTATAACCCTTGATTAATCAGGCATACTTTGAATTAACTCAAACTTACCGGTACCCGGCTGCCTGCAAATCAAAAAGCTCGGCATAGCGGCCACCTTTAAGCAGCAGTTCCTCATGGCTGCCTATCTCAATCAGTTCGCCTTTTTCCAATACCAGTATCCTGTCGGCCATGCGTACAGTACTAAAACGGTGCGAAATCAGCACTGCCGATCTGCCTTTTGTTAATTCGGCAAAACGTTCAAAAACATTAAACTCGGCACGGGCATCAAGCGCCGATGTTGGTTCATCTAATATCAGCAACTGCGCATCGCGCATGTAGGCCCGCGCCAGGGCAACCTTTTGCCATTCGCCGCCTGATAATTCAACCCCATCGGCAAACCGTTTGCCCAGTTGCTGGTCATAGGCTCCGGGGAGCCTGGCTGCCAGCACATCGGCCAGGCTCTGCCTTGCCGAATGCTCAATGAGCGGGCGGTTATCCTGTTCACTAATTTTACCCACGGCAATGTTTTGCGCAAAGCTCATCTGATAGCGTAAGTAATCCTGGAAAATAATGCCTACGTTAAGGCGCAGATCGGCCAGGTCGTACAGTTTCAAATCAATACCATCAAGCAGTATCCTACCCTCGGTTGGGTCATACAAACGGGCCAGTAACTTCACCAGGGTGGTTTTACCTGCACCGTTCTCGCCTACCAGGGCCAGTTTTTCGCCGGGATAAAGCGTAAAGTTCAAATGCCGGTTGGCCCATCTGTCTGAATTGATATAGCGAAAACCAACATTCTCAAAAGTAAATCCCTGTTGTATGGTTTTAGGGAAAGGCAGCGCGTTTGCCGCCATTTTAATTTTAGGCACGATCTCAAAAAATTCAAAAAAATCGCGCAGGTAAATGGCCCCTTGTGATACTGCTGTAAAACGGGTTAAGATCCCCTCCAGTAAAGCACGCAGCTGCCTGAATGATCCGGCAAGGAAGGCCAGTTCGCCAATAGTTACACTGCCGTTTACCGCTCTGATGATGATAACCACATAGGCAGCATAATAACCCAAACTGCCCAGCATCGCAAAAAAAGTACCCCACAAAGAGCGTTTGATAGCCAGGTGTTTATTATCTCCATAGAATTTATTTGACAGATGCTTAAAACGGTCAATAATAAAGCCCGAAAGATCAAAGATCTTTACCTCCTTGGCAGTTTCGTCACTGGCACCCAGGTAGCGTATATAATCAAGCTCACGGCGCTCGGGGGTTTGGCCACGGGTTAAGGCATAGCTTTGATCGTTAAAATACGATTCGCCTAAAAAAGCCGGGATAATGGCGATTAGCAGCAGCACAATAAGCCAGGGATTAAAGGTCATTAAACCAACCGCCAGGAAACCCATGGTGATGAGGTCCTGCACCTGGCTCATTACCTGCGACAGGAGTATAGTACGACCTATGGTTTGCTGCCGGGCGCGTTCCAGCTTATCATAAAATACCGAATCCTCAAACTGGTCAAGATCAAGTGTGGCGGCATGCTCCATTATTTTTACCGAAGTGTGGTTACTGAACAGATCACCAAGCAGGCTGTCCATCAGGGTAATGGCCCTGCTAAGGGCATCAGTTAATATAGCAAGCGCGAACTCCAGGCCCACCAGTTGCCACAGGTAGGTCATATCTTTAGCTGGGGTATGGCTTATGGTAACCACCTGATCAATGATGAGTTTACCCACATATAGCAAACCCAGTGGCATAGCTGAGCGTACTATGCGTAGTATGGCGTTAACAATCGTCATCCAGCGGCTGGTTTGCCAAACCAGTTTAAAAAAGGCCGGTAAATTACGCAGCGCGTCAAAGCGCTCTTTTAATGTTACTTTATTACTAATGGTATTTTTTGGTGGACGGGAAGTATTCAATATTGATCTCTTTCTTGTTTGATTATAAACAAATTTAATCAATTAGCTCCCTTACCACCTTAAAGGGGAATTATTTTACATTGACTTGTCATTGCGGGTCAGACTTACGAAGTTTTAAAAACTAAGTCTTCTTAAACATCATTGCCTCACCCAACCCGCTCCAAAGGAGAGGGCTTTAAAGTACTTTTTAAAAGTCTCCCCCTTTGGGGGAGATTTAGAGGGGGCTTCCTCAATGACGGGATTTTTATTATTTTTGCCGGCGCTATGGAAACCACACTACATAATAAATTCGACAGTATAATTTTTGATCTTGATGGCACCCTTTGGGATAGTACGGCCAACGTGGCGCTGGCCTGGCAGGCAGCTGTTGCGCAGGTTGATTATATTGATGAAGAAATGACCGTAGAGCGTGTTAGGTCAATCACCGGGATGACCTATGATGCCATTTTTGATAAGCTGTTCCCTGATCTTGATACCCATCAGCGTAAAGAAGTACAAACCCTTTGCGGTATAAGCGAACTGGAGATATTACATACCAAAGGCGGCGAATTATATCCACAGTTAGAAGAAACTTTAAAATACCTGGGCACAAAATATAAATTATATATAGTAAGCAATTGCCAGAGCGGTTATATCGAGGTGTTTTTGGATCTGAACAACATGCACCCGCACTTTTTGGCCCACCAATGCTTTGGTACAAAAGGCAACCCCAAAGCTGATAACATTAAAGATATTGTTAACGATCATCAACTAAAAGCACCTGTTTATGTAGGTGATACCATGGGCGATTATACGGCCGCGACACAAGCCGGTGTACCTTTCATTTTTGCAAGCTATGGTTTTGGCGCGGTGCCCGATGGCATGGTAGCCACCGTAAACAGCTTTAGCGAACTAACCGAATTGCTGTAAACGCCTTTATCGCAGACTGTTCCGGTTTTTTACCCAGTTGCTTATCTCCGTTGTTTGAACCGATGCTACCACAGCTTTCTTTTGACTGAGCAATTGTTCCATAATGATAGCTGCAATTATAGCTTCGTCATTATGATTGGTGTCTAATACCTCGGGAGTAAAATATTTTTTAACAAAGTGGGTATCAAAATTACCTGATGTAAAAGCTTCATGCTGCATTACAAACCTGCCGAAACCCAGCGTTGTGGTTATCCCGGTTATCTGATACTCGTCAATAGCGCGCAGCATCCGTTCAATAGCCTCGGTACGATCTTTACCATAGGTTATCAGTTTGGCAATCATGGGATCGTAATAAATAGGGATCTCCATACCCTGCTCAAAGCCATCATCAACCCTTACACCAGCGCCTTTTGGAGTAACATAGGTTTGCAGGGTGCCAATATCAGGCAAAAAGTTATTCGCAGGATCTTCGGCATATACCCTTAGCTCAATAGCATGCCCGCGCATTTGCAGGTCCTCCTGTTTAAAGCTGATGGCTTCGCCCCGGGCTATGCGGATCTGTTCCTTCACCAGGTCAATGCCTGTTATCAGTTCTGTAACCGGATGCTCTACCTGCAGGCGGGTATTCATCTCCAGGAAATAAAAATTAAGCGCGTCGTCCATAATAAACTCCACCGTACCAGCGCCGGTATAGTTTACAGACCGGGCCACATCAACCGCGCACTTGCCCATCTGCTCCCTGATTTGCGGAGTAAGCACCATGGAAGGAGCCTCTTCAATTACTTTTTGGTGACGGCGCTGTACCGAGCAATCGCGCTCAAAAAGATGCACTATATTGCCATGGGTATCGCCCAAAACCTGGATCTCGATATGCCGGGGAGATGATACATAACGCTCGATAAAAACCGATCCATCACCAAAAGCCGAAGTAGCCTCAGACACGGCCAGTTCCATCTGTTCTTCAAAATCAGCCTCGCTATCAACTATACGCATACCTTTGCCCCCGCCGCCTGCGGCGGCTTTGATCAGTATGGGAAAGCCTACCTCAACCGCACGTTTTTTAGCCTCGGCAATATCAGTTATAGCCTCTTCGGTTCCGGGTACCATGGGGATGTTATATTTTAAAGCAGCAGCCTTGGCCGATAGCTTATTACCCATTACCTCCATAGCCTCTGGCGATGGACCAATAAGCACCAAACCCGCTTTCCGTACCAGCCTTGCAAAGGCAGCATTTTCACTCAAAAAACCATAACCTGGATGAATACCTGTTGCCCCGGTTTTAAGGCAGGCGGCTATAATTTTTTCGCCATCAAGATAGGATTGACTGGAGGGAGCGGCACCGATATGAACCGCTTCATCAGCATAACGCACATGTAGTGCATTACGATCAGCGTCAGAATATACGGCAACGGTTTTAATACCCATTTCGCGCGCAGAGCGCATTACTCTTAAAGCTATTTCGCCCCGGTTGGCAATCAGTATCTTTTGCATTTAACAAATGTAAAAGATTTGCGCTTTGTACGGTTTAATTTTTATTAGCCCAAAAGATTACAGAAAGACTTTGTTTAAAGCTTAGGATTAGTGCTTGCTACCCCACCTGTATGTTTTGCGATGACAGCGGTAACAAACGTATTTTTTTAGGGGAAGCCAAAATAGAAACAACTTCACAAATCGTCCTCTGGGTATGCGGTTTATGTTTTCGTTACCACACCCCCGGCAATGCGGAGAAGGATGAGCAGTTACCTGCTTACGAACAGATGCATTATCTTGAATGCCAACGGTCATGTTAAATTAAATTAGGGGGATATTTATTAAAACACTGATTAAATAAAATAACAATAGAGAAATTAAATTTCAATTTACTCCTACTTGTCTGATATTCAACCGAATTTAATTAAAGGTAGTTTTGAATTATGAAGTATTTATGAATTTTTTAGCCAGGAATAAATCACGTATAATATTTAATAATTAATTAAATATTTGCGTTAATCTTGCTCATCAAGTAATAATTCCATAAAAAGCAGATCGAGCCAGCGCCCAAATTTAAACCCTACTTCTTTAAAGTGGGCAACTTGCTTAAAACCGAGTGATTGGTGCAGATGATAACTTATCTGGTTTTCGCCATCAATACCGGCTATGACGGCATGAATCCCGTTTTGCCGTGCAATATTTATAAGCGGCCTGAGTAAAAGCTTACTGATACCCTGCCCCCTGAACAAGGGATCAACGTACACAGAATGTTCAATGGTAAAACGGTAGCACGGCCAGGCGCGAAAATGCCCATAAGTACAAAAGCCCACAACTTTGCTCCCGGTTTCGGCCACCAATACCGGGAAACCACTGTTCACGCGTTCATGATACCATGCCTGGCGCATTTCAATAGTATGTGGCTGCTCGCTGTAAACAGCAGTGGTGTTCAATATGGCATCATTATAAATGTACAGTATGGCCAAAAGGTCGTCCTCATGTGCATTCCTGATGTTTATTATCCCTGCCATAAATCATAAATTAAAAACACCTCTAACTATGGGTTAGAGGTGTTTTGGATATTTAAAAAATCATCCTTTTTTTTCAGGAGCGGTACCACCGGCACCGGGTTGACCAACCGGAGCGGGCTGACCGCTCGGAGGCACTGGACCAGGACCTTTTCCTTCTGGTATTACAACTTCGGGATGAGCGGTACCACGGTGACAGGTATTGCAATTAACACCCGCCTGCATGATCATTCCTAATGAATCTTTTTTAGCATGAAAATATTTCTGATTGATCTTATTCATCATCTTATACATATCACGAGCCATTTCCTTTTCAGGTTTAGCATCATTTGCCCAATCCATCTTTTTTGTTTCCTCATTGCGCACGTGGCAAAAATTGCAATGCACACCCAATGAATGCTCCCACTCCTCCATTACTTTGTGAAGATCATCGTTCGAGATATTTTTAGGCAGTACTTTCAGGTTTTTAAAACCCTCGTCCTGAGGTTTTTTGGGGGTCATAGATGTCATAGCACCCAATACCACAATTGATAACAAACCGAGTGTAACTATTATTTTTTTATTAAAAGGCATAATTGTCATGTTTAAGTCATCTAAAATAACTATTAACTTTTAATGTTACAACTTTAACCTTGCCAGAAGAGTAAATTTTAAGATACAAAGAAACTGCTTATCTACAAGCAAGTCTAAAACATTAGTTTGCCATCCTGAGGAACGAAGGATCTGTTCACAAACTGTGTATGTAATAGAATAGATGCCCCACTACGTTCAGCATGACAAATCTTTAGGAATGAATTGTTTATTTAACAGCCGGCCAGATCAAATAACGCGAAAGCAGTTTTTCGCTGATGGCCCAAAGCTTATTGCGCGATGCCGTATCCGTTGCTATGGCAGATGTTTTTGCTTTCTTTTTCTTTTTAAAATAAGCGCCGTTGTATTTATCTAAACGTGGAGCAGTTGCCAGGAATATGGTAGTTTCGGCCCCTTGTTCGGGTGTTATCATAAACGGACGGGCCAGCTTTATCAATATTTTACCAAACCCTTTGAGTCCCGCACCGAAACTTGTTTTTACTGTACCCGGATGCAGCGAAAAAGCAAGTATGCCTTTGTCAGCATACTTTTCGGCAAGTGACTGGGCAAAATATATATTGAACAGTTTACTCATGCCATAAGCCTTAAAAGGGCTGTAGGATTGCTCCCATTGCAAGTCATCAAACTGCGGTTTGCCCCATTTATGTGCCTCTGAACTTACGTTAATGATACGCGCCTGCCCTTTCTGCAATAAAGGCATCAGGCTGTAGGTTAGTAAAAAATGACCCAGATGGTTGGTAACAAAGGTCATTTCAAAACCATTCTTATTTAACTGGCGTTCTTCAAAAACACCGCCTGCATTATTAATAAGCGTGTTTATAGCAAATAACTTTTGCGTTAACTCTTCGGCCGCTTCGCGAACACTTTGCAGATCAGCCAGGTCGCATCGTACTACAAAAACTTCCTTATTACCCGTTTTATCAGCTATTTCCTGTTTAAGCCGTTCGCCTTTAGGTGTATTGCGTACCAGTAAGTAAAGTGCATGGCCCTGCCTTGCTAAAGAAATCGCCGTTTCCTGTCCTATTCCGGATGTTGCACCGGTGATGATGGTTGTTTTTAATGCCATGTCCCCTACCCCCCTAAAGGGGGAACTTTTTATTTGCGTGTAAGTTAGTGGTTTTCCTGATACGACTTTACATCCTAAGAGATATTTTAAAGCCCTCCCCTTTAGGGGAGGGTTGGGTGGGGCTTTTACTTTTGCATTACCATTACGCCGTTCATCAGCAGGGTACTGCCGCCATCGGCTACTATATTGTAAACTTTTTGTACGCCGCCGCCATGCTCTGTTTTCTGCAGTACGGTAAAGGTTTCATACTTACCGGTTTGTTCATTAAGGCATAGCACTTCCTGGCCTTCGGCAATCTGTCCCATTTTCAGGTTACCCTGTTTAGTAAGCATGGGATGATTTGGTGTAGCTTGTAATACTTTGGAGTTTAAATTTATCTGCTGCCCTGTGTTGGTATTTTTTACAATTGCCGATACCAGCACCAATTGGGTTAATGCGTAGTTTTTGGCGCCATGTACGGTTAGTTCCTTCACTTTAACTGCCGAGCTTTTTTTTGTGGCAGGATCAATGGTGATCACTTCGTCGCCGGATTTTACGGTTTTCAGCATTTTCTTTTCGCCGTTGGCCATAGTTACCAGTTCATCACCCGGGAAACAAATATCATTGCCATAAGTGGCTGCTTCTTCCTTCAGGTCTTTACCGCCATTTAAAACTTTGTATTGCTGAAAGCTCACTTCTTTTGATAATATGTAAGATAGTTTGAGGATGAAATTCTTTTCTTCCTTATTGATGTTATCAATATCCTGGAAATACTTTTCCCAAACCTTTCCATCGGCAGTAAAATCGGGCACAAGGGCTTTATACAGTTTTCCTTTTTCGTTGGTATAAAATACCATGAGGCCTATCTCCTGCAGGCCCTCTTTGGCTATCAGTTTATACAGGTCAACGCGTTTCTTTAACCCATCGGCCCCGGTAATAAAATATGGTTTGCGGTTCTCATACCTGTCAAGCACATAAGTGTTTTCGAACTTTACATAGGTATCCTTATCCAGATCAGCAATAGAAAAGGTTTGTGCCTTATTATACTCATCCATAGTAAGCGGTCGCGGATTTACCGTTTGCGCCCGGCTTAAAAAAATTGATCCTGTTAAAAGCAGTGTTAATGTTAGTTTACGCATATTTTTTGGATGAAGGATTTTTGGACAAAAGATAAAAGACTTGAAGATAAAGCAATCAAAATTTATACAAGTATTGTTTCCTGGCTCTTTGTTCTTTGCTCTAAAAATCCAGATTCTAATTAAGATAGTTGTTTAAAAGCGTCGGCAAAGGCTTCCATTTCGTCCATGCGGCCAATACTTACACGGCACCAGTCCTTATCGTTAAATTTCCAGTTACGTACGCCAACACCCCGTTTCATCATTTCACCTACGAATTTTTTGCCTTCCATTTTAAGCGGGAACATCACAAAATTGGCCGATGAGGGGATATACTCGTACCCTTCTTTCTTTAGCACCGAATACAGGTACTCTTTTGAAGCAAGCGTTTTCTTTAAAGTATCCTGTAAAAAAGCCTCTTCGCGGTAACCTGCAAGGGCGGCAGCAAGCGTTGTTGCCGTAACGCTCCATGATTGTGTGGTATACTTATCAAAAGTTTTAACCGTTTCGGGTTGGGTAATGATGTAGCCTAAACGCAAACCTGCAAAACCATATAGTTTGGAGAACGTGCGTGCCACGATCACATTGTTGCCCGCTTTTACCTGGCTTATCATGGTAGAGGCCTGCGGATCGGGCAGGTAATCGATATAGGCTTCATCAACAAATACGGTTGTTTTTTTGGATACCCGTTCGCAAAATGCCTTGAGTTTTTCAGTATCTACAATGGTAGCTGTGGGGTTGTTGGGGTTACAGATATAAACCAACCCGGTGTTACTATCCACTTTGGCTTCCATAGCATCCAGATCAAGCTTATAGTCGGCAGTAAGTGGCACTTTTATCCACTTGCCTTCCAATGCCTCTGCACGGCTGGGCAGGTCATCATATGATGGGTCGCCGGTAATCACGTTTTTACCGCCTTTGGTATAGTACATGGCTGCCGCAAGCAATAACGGCGTTGAACCGGCATCCATCAATATATTTTGTGGCTTTACACCTTCGTACGTGGCTATTTTATCATAAAGTTGCGGCAACAGCATAAAGGGATATTGATAGCATTTGTCAACAGCGTCTTGTATGGCTTTTTTAACAGCTGCCGATGGACCAAATGGATTTTCATTGGCCAGCAACCTTGCTTTTAATTCAAAACCTGCGTTGGTTATTACTTCCTTATCGTTTAAACTACGTGCTGATGGTTTAAATGCGCGGGCTGGCATAGCCGCCAGTTTACTAATGGTACCTGAAAAGAAGGCCAGTCCCCCGGCCATAAATGCGCTGGACTTGATCCAGTTTCTGCGGTTAAGTGAATTTGCCATGGTGGTTTGGTTATTTAATATTTTAAGTTAGTAATAGTATCAAGTGGTTAGTATCAAGTATAAAGACAGCTGCATCTTTTTCGTAAACTATTCAAAAATCATGATACTTGATACTAACTACTTGATACTATTACCCGATACTAATTATTTTTTATATTGTACACGCTGTTCGCTTACCCTTGCATGCAGGGCGGCAACCGTGCTCCTGGCCGATTCAAATGCCCCGGCCATCCAGGCATTTAAATAGGTTAAATGTTCGCCGGCAAAGTAAACCTGTTTATCAGGTTTTAAAAGTACGGGATACTGGGTTTTGCGTGTTTCGGTATTATAAACGGCCCATCCGCCTAAGTTATATTTTGTTTTATGCCAGCTTACCGAAAATGAGCCCTCGAACTCTTTATCATACTGCGGATGAATGAGCCTGCCTTTTTCCAGCGCGAATTTTTCGCGGTCGGCATAACCTAATGCGCCAATTTTTTGAGCCTTTTCGTTAAAATTATAATATCCTATTAAGATACCCTTTTTTCCAAGATAATCATAGGATGGATAAAATATTTGTGTTAAATCATTGTTAGTGTGGGTGATGCCTCCATAAATATGCTCATCCTCTTCCCAAAACCTGCGCTTAAACTGTAACCCAATTTTCCCGGTTGATATATAGCCCACATAATCAATAGCCCGGCTTACATCACCCGAAAAATTATTACTGATATTACTTAAAACCGGTAACGGTAAAGTGCAAATACACATATCGCCGGTAAGCTCGTGGACGCCCTGCGCATCTTTGTAGGTAATTTTAACGCCTTCGGGCAAATTGGTGATGGCAGTAACCTCGGCACCCATTTTTATAGATGGCGCTACCTTTTTTTCCAAAGCTTTTGCTATCTGATCCATACCACCTACAGCCTGGAACATGGTCATCTGTAGCTCGTAGGTATATTCGGCCACATTATAAAAGTCTGGGTCCATCAGGCCTGAGCGAATGATATCGGCCAGTTTATGAGGATCGGCAATTTTACCGGGCTTGTCGCCAGCCCCCGGCGATTCGGTATAGCCGCGCCTGGCTGATGCTTTGTATAGTTTATCAATATCCAGGCCGCCCTCGGCTCTTAAGTATTCGATGATCTTTTCGCCATCCTCTTTGGTTAAATTACTATCGAGACTGCCGTGGTCAATGCTTTTGGCCAGCATTTCGGTCATGTAGCCGCGAATGTCATTATGCACTTCCCGTGCCCTTACCTTTTTGTTTGACAGCGGCCCTTTGCCTTCAGCAAAGTAATAGGCGCCCTCGTTCACATTATTGTAAACCTGTATGGGCACACCCAATTCCTTGCAATAATGCAGCGTAAGTTCATGGTTATGCGGTATGCGTGACGGACCAGCATTAAAATACAGGCCATCATCAAAGCGCGCGGTTACAGTGGGCTTATCTGCCTCCTGGTGGGTACTGCCATTACGGATGCTCCAGCAGCGGCCACCGGCCCGCTGGCGTGCCTCCAGTATGGTGCATTGGTAACCCAATCTGTTCAGTTCGTAGGCACAGGTCATCCCGGCCAGGCCTGCACCTGATATAATGATGTGTTTGCCCTTGCCATCGCCCTGCAAATTAAAGGCATGGGCAGGTGCCGGGCGTAATAAACCTAAGGCCATCATGGCGGGGTATGCACCACCGGCAAGCATAGCTCCTTTACCTAAAAAGTCTCTGCGGGTAATAGTTTTCAATAAGCGTTTTTTATGTTTTAAATAACCTGAATGCTAAAGATAATTTTTTTTCTGTTTTATTAAAAGACTTGCCATTATTTTTTAAATATGATAATATCTACAGGGTTTGTATGGATTATTGTTAAAACTGCCTAAATCAAAATTTATAGAATTAACAAAATTCTGTTCGGGTTAATGCCTGCTGGCCGCTTTAATTACTTTATTAAGTTCAACATCCCAAATACAATAACATAACTCCTTTAGATAGTATCTAAAGGAGTTATTAAAAAACATCTGCAAAAGTGTTACTTTGTGATACATGAAAAGCCTAAACGAACTTGATAAAGGAAGAAATAATAATTTTGATTTACTTAGGCTATTTGCCGCAACTTTAGTCATTCTTTCACACTCTTATCTTATAACCGGTAATTTCCAATCAGAACCTTTTATTAGACTATTTGGCTTCATACACTTGGGTGCTGTAGGTGTTGGTATATTTTTTACAATTAGCGGTTATCTTATTTTAAAAAGTTTATATAGGCATAAAACCATCGGGCAATTTGTTTGGGCGCGATCGTTAAGAATTTTTCCGGGACTTTTTATTGCTTCTTTGTTTTGTGCATTTATTATTGGCCCAATATCTACTAATCTTCCGTTATTGGAGTACTTTAAGA
>NZ_JBFUJG010000093.1:0-20912 GCF_056401495.1 Mucilaginibacter sp. P4_E8 | reverse complement strand
CTCAAATTAGTTGCTTAGATCATAGAAATCGAGGTACGAAGCTATCTCTATGCTGTACAAAGAAAAACAGAAAAGTGTAACCTGAATAACCGGCCTGCCTGCGTAGAGATTGCTTCGTTCCTCGCAATGACGCGCGATGAGAATAATGACGCGCGGTTTACACCCATTCCAGCATCTCCATTTTATACCCTATCTTGTGCATTTCCCATACCTCAACGGCGTAAACACCAAACTCTGCAACTACTTTGCCGGTCATCCGGTAAAAACCACTACCCTGGAAGGTGTAGCGTTTTAGTGATTCGGGCCAGTGTACGGTGTCGAGCCAGTCGCCGTGAGGATCAAGAAAGGTTCCAAAATTCATGATCTCGCGTTTAATGGTGCTCGATTCTTTGATAGTTACCAGCTGGCCCAACATCTTCACCGTTTGCCCCAGTTTGGCAGGTAGCTCTTTTACATAGGTAAGTCCCTGCCCGTCATCATCAACCATCGGGAAGGTATCTGTAAGAGCAAAACCCAGTATCTCAATTTCGTCAAAGGCATCCTGCAGCGGCCTGGCGCTTAGTTCGGGGAGCTTAAAATCGGTAGCAGGCTCGTTAAACAAAGTGGTGGTAGCAACCGGCTGTTCCTGCTGTTGTTTCTGGAAAAAGTTGGCCCGCCACAGCAGTTCCTGTTTGGTCATACCGGTAAATCGCAGTGCACCAATACGTATCAGTATGTTCAGTTGCTCCATACCTGCCGGGGTGCGTTCCATAAAATCCTCCATACTCAGGTAAGGTCCGTTATCGTGGCGTTCAGTAATAATACATTCCAGCAGGCTGCTGGTTAGCCTTTCAATATGTACCAGGCCAACATATACATCATGGCCTTTAATATTGGTGTATATATCGCTCTGGTTTACACAGGGAGCGTGCAGCTTTGCCCCGGTCTTTTTCAGTTCGTGGAAATAAAACGGGGTACGGTAAAACCCACCGAAATTATTAATTACCCCCACCATAAACTCCATCGGGAAATAGGTTTTAAGGTACAGGCTCTGATAACTCTCTACCGCGAAACTGGCCGAGTGCGCCTTGCTGAACGAGTAACCGCTAAAGCTGGCTATTTGCCGCCATACCTCTTTACTGATATCGGGGGGATATCCTTTTTCCCTGCAATTGCTGAAGAACTTGCCTTCAATACGGATCATTTCTTCGTTACCGCGATACTTGCCCGACATGGCCCTGCGCAGTATATCGGCCTCGGCCATATCCAGCCCGCCAAAGTGGTGCGCAATCTTGATCACATCCTCCTGGTACACCATTATACCAAAGGTTTCTTTCAGCAACTCCTCCATTTTAGGGTGCAGGTACTGTACTTTATCCTGGTTATGATAATTTTGGATGTAAGCCTTCATCATGCCCGACTGTGATACTCCCGGCCTGATAATGGAACTGGCTGCCACCAGCGTCAAATAATCATCGCACTTTAACTTCATGAGCAGCTGGCGCATAGCCGGGCTTTCTATATAAAAACAACCAATGGTATCGGCCCGGCGTATCTGATCGGCTACCTTTGGGTCGGTCATAAAATCTTCTACCTTCTCAATATCTATGCTGATGTCCTGATTTTGCTTAACCAGTTGTATGGTATCCTTAATATGCCCCAATCCCCGCTGACTCAGAATATCCAATTTGATAAGCCCCACCTGCTCAGCCTCAAACATATCTATTCGTGATGTAGCAAAACCTTTGGGGGGCATTTCCACACTGGTATACTGATAAACGGGTTCTTCAGATATGAGCATCCCCCCGGCGTGGATACTCAGGTGATTAGGAAAATTCTTCATAGCATCCACGTATTTTAATATTACCTTTTGGATGCTGTCTTCCGGGTGAATATAATTGCGGTCTTTTACCAGGATGTCAATTTCTTCTTTAGGCAGCCCCATTACCTTGCCCAGTTCGCGGATGGTGGCCCTGCGTTGAAAAGTGGCGTGCATACCCAATAAGGCCACCCGCTCATTACCATATTTGTTAAAAACATAACGGATGATCTGGTCCCGGTCTTTATGGCTAAAATCCATATCAAAATCGGGCGGCGAGGTGCGGAATTTGTTCAGGAAACGCTCAAAGTACAAGTCTAATTTTATAGGGTCAACGTCAGTTATTTTTAAACAATAGGCAATAATAGAGTTGGCCCCGCTGCCGCGGCCTACATAATAAAAACCCTTTTCACGGGCAAAGCGTACAATATCCCACACAATCAGGAAGTAAGAATTAAAATTCAGATTGCTAACCACCGTTAACTCCTTTTCAATTCTTTCCATTATAACCGGATCTTGCTTATATCGTAAAGCCATGCCTTTTAGGGTGAGTTCACGAAGCAATTCCTGATCGCCTTGCAGCGAGCCGGTAAAGGTTTTTTTATTTTTATCTGTTTTTAATACCATATCCGTACCGCAGTCTTCCATCAACTGCTGTGTACGGGCTATCAGGGTTGGATATTCCTTGAATCTGGTCATCAGTTCGGCCTCTGGCATAAACATTTCATCGGGCGATGCTACGTCACCGGGTGTTAATTTGGACAGTAAAGTGTTCAGATCAATAGCCCTTAACAGGCGGTGAACATTAAAATTCTTTTTATTTTGAAAGGTAACCGGCTGGCGGATAATAAACTTTTGAGGATGATCCTTTACGGATACGCTAAACAATTTGTTGATCTCGCTTACCCGTACGCCTATCAGCTCATTGTCCAGCAATTCATGAGGCTGGTACTTCCCTAAGGCATAAATGATATATACATCATCGCCAATAACAGGACGCTCCGGAAAAGGTTTATCCTCTACCTTATACCTGGAGATAAAACGGTTAATATGCATTATCCCGGTATCGTTCCTGGCTATGAGCAGGTAGCAAAACTTATTGCTGTTCCTGATCTCGCTGCCCAATATGGGGTGTATTGCAGGTTGGGTGCCCTCTTTAGTATCCCGGCAAAAATGAACAAAGTCCCAGGCATCGGGCGTGCCGTTAATATTGGTAAGCGCCAGGGAACGTACGCCCATAGCTTTGGCCTGTTTTACAAGTTCCTCGGTTTCATAGGTACCATAACGGTAACTGAAAAAGGTTTTGCAATTAACGTACATAGCGTTCCCTTTCTATCGCGTTTAATTGTTGGGCTACAGAACGGTGCACGGCATCCTCACCAAAACGGGTGCGTATATGATCCATGGCCTGGTAAAGCCTGATGTTTTCTACCGTATCGCTAAAAAGGTTTATCTGGTATTGTCCCTGCACCAGCTGACTTAACCGTACACCCAGCAGGCGTACCAGCAGGCGGCGGTCATATATCTTTTTAAAAAGTTCTTTAGTTGTTTTCAACAACACATCGTCAGACGAGGTATAGCTGATCACCGCCTGTTTGGTTTCGGTATTAAAATCTGAATAGCGCAGCTTAATGGTGACACAACCGCATAGTTTTTTTTGCTGCCGAAGTTGAAAGCTCACCTTCTCGGTCATCCGCACCAGTTCGCGGTGCAAAAAGTGCATATCAATGGTATCGTTCTCAAAAGTTTCTTCGGTGCCGATGCTTTTTTGTTCGGAATAAGGGATCACCGGACTTTCATCAATACCCTGTGAGCGGCGGTGCATCTCGATGCCGTGTTTACCAAAGCGGCTCTGCATCATGGGCAAAGGTATCTCGCTCAAAATTTTAATGGTACCCACTCCCATCTGCCGCAATAGGGCCGATGTTTTTTCGCCAACGCCGGGTAATTTTTGTACCACCAGGGGGGCCAGATAAGCCCGCTCGGCACCAAAATCAATCACGGCCTGCCCGTTTGGTTTATTTTCGTTGGTGGCCACTTTTGACAGTAGTTTATTTGAAGCCAGGGCATAGGATATAGGCAGACCGGTTTCTTTAATTATACGCTTTTTAAGATGGCCCATGAACAGGCTGCAGCCAAAATAGCGGTCCATCCCGGTCAGGTCGGCATAAAATTCATCGATGCTGGTTTTTTCATACAGGGGCACTTCCTCGCGAATGATCTCGGTAACATCGCGCGATAGCTTGCTGTAGCGGTCAAAATCGCCATTCACAATCTCGGCCGCGGGGCAAAGGCGCCGGGCTATTTTCATGGGCATGGCGCTGTGTACACCAAAGGCACGGGTTTCATAACTGCAGGAGGCCACCACGCCCCTGTCGCTTAAACCGCCAACAATTACAGGCTTGCCTATTAGCTTGCTGTTATCCAACCGGGCCACACTCACAAAAAAGGTATCAAGGTCCAGGTGTGATATAAAACGACGATCTGCAAAGGTTGCCATGTTGATTGCTATAAATACACGGCTAAATTACTAATAATTTTAGCAATTAACTTACAAACAGATAGATATTTTTTTATTAAATTACTGTTAATGAGGCTAATAAAATAGCATCATATCCACGTAAAAAAAAACAGCCGCTACATTGCTGTAGACGGCTGCCTCTAAGTTATTATCCCTAATTTGTAACTTATTATTTTTGTTCAGCGGCTACTGAATGCCCTGAAATTGCTTTATCGTTGTTTATTAGTGTTATTATTATAATGTCAAAGATATTCCCTCCTGACATAAACAACAGCAGGGATATTACTGAACCGGGTTTCGGGATTTACTGTATTTGCTACCAGTGTAAATACGTGTATTAGCGTTTGCGGATAGGTAATTTTACGCGGATACCCATTTTAGCACCCTGAATTTGGGAATATAAATGTTTGCTGATCTGCCTTTATCTTAATTTTTGCCTGCTGCAGGATGCGCATTCATATATTGGTATAACTGTGTACCGGTAAGCAGGAACGCTCCTACACCATACACCTCGGTACTGTTTTCGGTAACCGCATCCGGACTGGCACCAATACGCTGTACATAACCCAGCATACCATCGGGATGAACTGAAGTGGCCAGCGCGGCCCAGGCTTTTTTAACCACCGGCCAGTATGTTTTATTATCCAACATGCCATGATTAAGACCCCATAACAAGCCATAGCAATAAAAGCCGGTACCGCTTGTTTCTTTAACGGGATAACTTTCAGGATCAAGTAAGGAGGCGTGCCAGCTGCCATCGGGCTGTTGCAACGAGGCTATTTTGGCGGCCATATCCCGGTACAATTGTTCAAACTTTTTTCTTTCGGGATGATTGGCGGGCATATTCTCCATTACCCTTACCAGGCCGGCCAATACCCACCCGTTGCCCCTTGCCCAAAATATTTTCTTTCCATTTTTTTCCTTTTTATCCAGATAGCTGCCATCTCTAAAATAAAGATGCTCAGATGGGTCATATAAATAATCGGTGGTTTTCCACCAGAGTTTAGTGGCGGTATTTAAATACTCCGGGTTCCCGGTAGCGGTGCTCAAATAGCTTAATGCTGTGGGCCCCATAAACAGGGCATCGCACCAGGCCCATTCCCGTGATGCTATATTATTTTTCCACTCCAACGATTCATCATGCGGTTTGCTCACAATACTATCGGCCAGTAAGGTGAACGGCGTTATCATCTTTTTGTCTTTATAAGTAGTATACAACAAAGAATAGGTTTGCCCGATGCAATAATCATCGGCCATAAAACGGTTGCGCCCCGTGTTCCAGTTAAGGTTGTTGCCAATATTAACAAGGGCGGCTAAATATTTTTCGTTGTTTTTTATTGATCCCAGTGCATAAATACCGGTATAACATGCCGCATTGGTCCAGTCGACTTTTGGGTGTTTAAAACCGTTGGTATTCCATTCGTTTAGCTGCCAGTCGGCAACCTTATGCATGATGTTTAATATATATCCCTTTTGCAATAAAGTGTCCTGTTTGGGTTGTTTCTGAGCCTTATCCGTTGCATAAGCATCGGTACCAACAATAAAAAACAACAATACGATCAATTGGAAACAAAAGTGTTTTGATTTTACCAGTGACATCATCTTTATTTATTTTAGGTTGAGGAAGCTAAAGATAATATATTTTGAATTAACCAGATAGTATGACCATACATGATTAGTAAATCATGATCCTGGAGTACATTCCTCCCCACGGGAGGGGTGCGCCAAATTGTGTAGTGGCGGGGATGGGGTTATACGGTAGCCTCCAATGTTTATGAAACCCCTACCTCCCCTTCCCCAAGGAAGGAATCGCACTACCCCTCCTTTTAATTTTTGCAGGCATTTATAATTTTATGGCTAATAAGATTCTGTTACTATACCGGCGTTATTACCCTTACTCCATTTTCGCCTGCAATTACGGCTTTTGTGGCCAGGCGATAAAACAGGGAATGCTCTACTATTCCGGGGATCATTTTTACCTGTACGTTTAATTGTTGCCATTGGGGCAAGCTTGAAAATTGAATATCGGCAAGCAGGTTTCCATTCTCTGAAATTACAGCGCCATCCTTTTGATTGCTCATGCGTAATTTTATTGTGGCGCCAGGGCATACAGATGCAAGCCGGTCGAGTACTATTTGTAAGGCCTGGGGTAAAATTTCGACTACCAGGGGATAAGTAGTGTCCAATTGAGGGGCGAATTTTGCTTCATCGCCCATTAAAATAAATTCACTGGCCATTGATGCCAGTATTTTTTCGGATGTATGAATACCTCCACCGCTTTTTAACGCGGTTAGTTCCTGATCAAACTGATCGCATCCATCAAAATAAATATCCAGATGTTTCACCATGGATGACGACTTTATGTTTAAACCCTGCTGCAGCAGGTAAGCATTTGTTTTAAAAGATGATGATACCAAAACAACAGACCGGGCAAGATCCTGATCCCGACTGATCATATCTACCAAATGAAAAACTGTTGTTCCGGCTCCCAGGCCAATTGTTTGGCCGGCTTTAATAAATTTAAAAGCGGCTTTTGCAGCCTCTAATTTGTAATCGGTCATGTGTTATTGTTTTTGCTTAAGCATCCAAAAGTAGTTAATATTATGATGGATGATTAACTTATACTCATGCAACAATGCCAAATTTATAAATAATAGTTTCCTGATAAATATCCCCTGCTTCCAATACCGTTGTCGGAAAATTTGCATGGTTAGGGCTATCCGGATAATACTGGCATTCCAGGCACAGACCATCAAATGGGGCATATTGATTGCCATTGTGCCCGGGGTACTCACTTTGAAGATAATCGGCTGTGTAAACCATCATAGCCGGATAAGTCGTAAATACTTCCAGCTTTCGCCCTGATCTTTTTTCAAAAAGCTCAGCTGCCCGTTTATAGTTAACATCGCTTTGTTCATTAAGCAAATAGCAATCATTTAAACCGGTAATGCCATCCTCTTTTATGAGCATCTTATTTCTGATGGAAGTACCTTCAAATTTTAATTCACCAGCGGGTTTAATTAGCCCTGTGGGAATGTATTCAGCATCACTTTCCAGTATATTGTCAGCATAAACAGTAATGGAATGATCAAATATTTTAGCCCCGTCAGTTGATAAATTAAAATAGGCATGATTGGTAAAATTGGCCACCGTTTTTTTATCAGTCGATGCATGGTAACTGATAATTAATTCATTCAGGTCCGTCCACCGGTAATTTACCGTAAGCTCAAGATTACCCGGGTATCCCCCATCCCCATCCTTACTCTGCATGCTGAAAGACAAACCATCATCGGTAATAACGTAATCAAAAACCCTGGAATTAAAACCACTATAACCGCCGTGATTTGTGTTTTTACCGTCGTTGTTTTCAAGGTTGTAGGTGGTGTTATCAAGTTTAAATTTAGCTCCGGCTATCCGGTTGGCGTAACGACCAATGGTTGAACCTATGTAACAGTTATCATCTACATAAGCCTGTAACGAAGTATAGCCTAAAACAACATTACCATAAAATCCATGAGCATCAGGAACTACAACCGAAACCAATGTGGCTCCATAATTGGTCAGCTCTACATAAGCCCCACCGGCGTTTTCTATTTTAAATAGAGATACCTGCTTACCGGCATGTTCGCCCCATGGCTGATATGATATTTTAGTTGCGCTTTTGCCCATGGCTTAAGTCCGGATTAACTATCTTGAATTCATCTATTTTACATCGAGCGCCTGCCTGGTCATATCCAGGTGAACTTTAGCACCGGCATGTGTGGCGTCGAGCTGTAACACCTTGCTTAACATTTTTTGCGCGCCATCAAACTCGTGGAGGCCCAATAATCCCAGGCCCTGTAAAAAGCTTGTATGAATATTATTCCTTAAGTTCAGGTCATCGTCAAAGATCAACAGATTGGGCAACGATACTGCGAAATAGTCAATTTTCACCTCATCGTTAGCATGTTTTGCGCCGTAAGCCACCAGCTTTTTAAATATGCGGCTGGCCTGCTCTGAGTCGCCAAGTTTTTCCCAGGCAAGACCCTGGTAAAAGATCTTATCGGGTTGCTGATCATTATAAAACACTGCGGCCGACGGTTCATCCAGCCCAACGGTTGCCTGCTCAAAGTATTTTTTAGCAAGCCCTGGTTGATTTGACAATTCATAGGCACGACCTAACCAATAATCGATATCGTTTTCCTGAGTGCCGTATAATTTCCCCTCGCCCAGGTTGTGCGGATAAGTTTTAGCGGCATTTAAATTATCGATGGCTTTTTCATACAAACCATCCTCCATATATTTTTTGGCCAGCTGAACCAGACCAAATACATATTGGCCCGATGCCTTACCTTCGCCACCCTCCCACGGGTGAAACTGGCGGGCATTAAGCAGGTTCAAAGCTGTTTCGTAGTTACCTAAAAGGTTATATAACGTTACCCTTTCCAGGTAAATATCATCGCGCTGATTGGCCACATCCAGGTTATCTTCTATAAATTTTAAGCGTTGTTCAGGTTCTTTATTCAGCCTTTTGTAAAGCTGGTCGAGCTCCATTAAAACGCGGGCATCAGTTTTATCAAGAGCAAACGCTTTTTCAAAATATTCCAGCGCTTTATCGGCGTTGTTTTGTTTGTTGAAGTAAGCAATGGCCAAATTCCTGAAAACAGTTGGAAAAGTATCATCCAAAGCTGCCGATTTTTCCCACCAGTTTACCGCCTCCGCATACTGACGTTTATCGTAAAATAAATTACCCAGGTAATAAGGCGCTTTGGCATCTGCAGGATTAACTTCTGTAGCCAATTGTAATATGCCTATTTCATCTAAACGGTTAGGAAAGCATAGGTACGGGCTGGCTGTAGCAGCTTTTTCAAACCAGTTTTTGGCTTCGGCCTGATTGCCACTTTGGTAGCTAAACCAACCCAGGCAATAATATACCATAGGGCTTGTGCCTGCATCTTTTAATGTTAGCTGTAATAATTGGTCAGCTTCGCTGTATAAACCGGCGGCAGCATAATCCAAAGCATATTCTATAAAATTCTGGTCATCGTTTCTGGAAAGTGTTAACAGCTGATCCAAATAGTTAGCAACCAGTTCCGGCTCACCCGCCAGTTTATGCGTTAATACTTTTTCAAAGATCACCCCAAGGTTAAAACCATCTCTTTCCAATGCCTCATCAGCTACTTTTAAGGCTTTATCCAACCGGTTAAGTTTGCGGTAAGCCGCCGCTTTTATCACGTAAGCTTTGCTGTTATTGGCATTCCTGTCCAATGACTGGGTGATATGATCAAGCGCAAGTGCGTAGTGCCCACGGGCTATATCGATCTGTGCAACGGCAAAAAAGCCGGTATCTTTCCAGGCATTGCTCCAGGTTGATTTATAGAAAACGGTATACGCCTCATCGGCACGGCCAAGATATTTGAGGCATAACCCCAGGTTATAATATGGCTCGCTATCATAAGGGTTAGGGTTACGCTGTATGCTGGTTTCTACCGCTTTCCTTAAATAAGGCTCGGCTTTGGCAAACTGGCCTTTGCGGATGTACCATTTACCCAGGGCATTGTTATTACGAATATCGGTAGGCTCACGGCGTAATGCTTCTTCGTAATAAGGTATGGGGCTGTAAGTCGCATGGCGGTACTGCTCCAGGTGCTGGGCAGTTAAAAACAATTGCTCTACACTTTCCACATCTACAGGCGCTAAAGCTGGTTTTGCAGCTGTTGGTAGTTCGTTTTGCTTGTTTTTTGCCGGTTCGTAACGCAAAACTTCCTGATTGTTGCTGTTGGTGATAATGAGCAGCAATTCGTTTTCGTTCAAATCAGTGCTAATTGCCAGTTCTTTTATAAATACATTTTCAGGAAGTATATCGGCGGTTTCCATAAACAGTATTTCGCCTTTGTAGCTCAGCTGGATATTTAAACCGGCTTGCGCTGAGGTTACCTGTATCTTAACTTTTAATACTTCACCAACCTTCTCCAATGCCAGCAATATATCTTTGGTGGCGTTTTTCACCATGCCCAACTCGCGGTATGGTAAAAAATACTGGGTAAAAGTTTTTTCTTCGTAGGGCATCAGCCAGCTAAAATCGGGCTGGTTATCGGTAAATACACCGGTCATCAGCTCAATGTATGGACCGTCCTCGTCGGTAAGGTTCCTGTCCCAGGCCTGACCGAAATCACTGTGACCCCATGTCCACTGTTTTTTACCGGGTGATACATGGTGATTGGCTACGTGTAACAAACCACCCTGACTATCATGCTCATATCCGCCTACAAAATCATAATCGGAGTTGATGGCCATGTATGAGGTTGGTACGGGGATGTTTTTATACATCGAAATATCGGTACCCGGCGAATAATCAACTTTGTAATAAGTACCTGTAGCGATAGGAAAGTCAGATACATCGCGTTTGCCATGATCAAACACCGCGTTCACATCAGGTGGAAACACGGACTGGTAATAGTCATTTACTTTTACAGCCGGATTTGCCCACCACAGGAAAGTTTGCGGCAAAGCCGAGCGGTTAAACAATTTGGCTTTTATTTCGATATAAGCCGTATCCGGGCGAAGCGTAAAACCGGCCATACCTTTGGTGTGGAACATGCGCTCAACCTCGTTAACCCAAACTGTTTTGCTGCCGTCGGCATGTTCTTCCAGCTTGTAATCAATTGGATCAAAGGTGCTTGGACGATGGTGCTGCGGCCAGTTAAATTCAATACCACCCGAGATCCACGGACCAGTTAAGCCAACAAGCGCAGGCTTTATCACCTGGTTATAATAAATAAAATGCCGTTGCTTGATCTTGTCAAAAGCCATCTGGATGCGGCCTCCAAGCTCAGGCAGTATCATTATTTTCAGGTACTTGTTCTCCAGGAATAGTCCTGTGTATTCTTTATCTTCTTTTTCGTCGGCAATTTTTTCGATCACCGGGTTGGGGTAAACCACGCCACTACTACCCTGGTAAACACGTTTTTCAAAAAACATAGGGTTTTTGTCGGGCTTACCAACACCATACGTAGGGATAATTACTTTCTCTTCCCAAACGGATACACTTGAATGATGCATATATCTTATTATTAATGTCTTATTAAATTTTCTTCCAATTCTTCTAACGTTTGTCCCTTGGTTTCCTTAACACGGGCCTTTACAAACAAAAAGCCCAGGAAACAAATACCCGCGTACAGGTAAAATGGCCCGTAAGTACCTAACTTTTTAGCCAGTATGGGGAAGGTAAAAACCAGTATAAAATAAGCCCCCCACAATGAAACAATGGCTACCGATGATGCTACGCCCCTGATCTTATTAGGAAAAATCTCAGAAATGAGCACCCAGGTAACAGGAGCCAATGATATGGCATAAGTACTGATGGCCATTAATACAAATATGGATACCAAACCTGCAGGGAAATGATTTTGCAAGGCTACCGCCAACACAATATATAATATGGATAATCCCAGTGAGCCTGCCAGCATAAGTGGGCGGCGGCCCAATTTATCAACCTGCCACATGGCCAATAAGGTGAACACTAGGTTCACTATACCAATGGAAACGGTTTCAAACAACTGGCGGTTTAAATTGGCCCCTACAGATTCAAATATGGTTGAAGTATAATTAAACACCACATTAATACCACAAAACTGCTGAAATACAGCCAGCGTAATCCCCACCACAACCGCCGGGCGAACCGCCTTATCAAATACCATTTTATAGGATTGTTTTGCGGTGCTGCCTGCCAATGATTTTTCAATGGCCTTCATGGTTGAATCTACAAAATCAATTGAGCCTATCTTATTAAGCACTTGCTGGGCCTTTGCCACCTGCCCCGATTTCATTAACCACCGAGGGCTCTCCGGCAGCCAGGTAACCCCGATCAGGAAAACCGCGGACGGAACCGCTCCAAGACCAAACATCCACCGCCAGGCATCATGACCATGATCGGCTAAAAAATAATTAACCAGGTTAGTTACCAATATGCCGATAACCACTGTAAGCTGGTTGATGGCCACATTACGCCCCCGCACCTCGGCTGGAGAAACCTCGGCTATGTACATAGGGCAAAGCATGGAGGCCATACCCACTCCTATGCCGGCCGCAAAACGCAGCACAATAAAATAAGTTAAAGTTTGTGCAAATGCTATACCGATAGATGATACGGCAAAGATCAATGCAGCAACCATCAGTCCTGGCTTGCGACCGTAGCGATCGGCCAGTTTACCGGCAATAAGGCAACCTACAATACAGCCCAGCGCCAACGAGCCGGTTAAAAAACCCTCCCACACAGGGTCGAGCGCAAATTGCGTACGTAAAAATGGCAAGGCTCCTGATATTACGGCAAAATCGAACCCGAAAAGATATCCGCCCAGGGCCGAAATAAAGGAGATACCGATAATATACCGGCTGTTAAAGGTTTTTGAACTACTCATTTTTTAGGATGTGTTTTATTGGTTTTAGCATAATATCGTTATTTGATTATAGTTATTCATTTATCGGTACCAATTTTATCATTACCGCACCGGTGGGGCCAGCGCTTAGTTTAAAATCAGGCGCATCTTTTTTCAATTCACCAACTACATTATCACTTAAAATATCTTTAAACTGGTAATCTTTATGTGGATTAAGGTGCAGGGTTTTGCGGGTTAAAACCTGTTCAAAATTCTTTTGTTTATCAAAGTTGAACAAAGCCAGCATGGTGGTGTTCCCTGGTAAATAAAATGACAACTGCTGATCAAATGTTTCGCCATCAGCAGCTTTTAGCGGGATAAACGCTTTAGGATTGCTAAAAAACGCGGCAACCTGTTTGTTGTTTAAAAACTGCTGCGCACGGGAAGCGGCCAGTGACTGCCTGAAATCGGAGCCATCGCCCAAAATACTGCCCATTACCATCATGGCATATATCCTCACTTTGATCTCCTGCTCACTCAGATCAGGGTTTTTCTGAAAGCTTTTCATGATGCTCACATCCAGATTGGTATAGGGGAACAAAGTGCCCTGCATCCAGCCCATATGTGACCCTGTGGCCAGCGATGCCTCGGTACTGCCGTAATGAGGAAAGCCCTGCTGATCGTCACGTAAATGCGAATATACATCGGTAGATATAAAACGGGTATGAGCGTACTGATGCGGGAACATCGGCGATATGGCCTGAGTTATAAAAATATCTTTGCCCATAATGGAGTCGACCAAAAATCGTAGGGTCTTCATACCATAGTCATAGGCTTGCATTCCGGTACGGATATTTTTGTTGTAGCGGATGGTACTTTCCAGCGCACCGCCTGTAAGAAAATCGATCTTCAGGAATTTTGCATTAATGGCTTTGGCCTTTTTTAACTGCTCAATGATGTACAAACGAATGGCCGGGTGCGTGGGATCCATAGCATAGGCTCCCCATTTACCATCTTTATACATGATAGGTTTTCCATCGTTATCATGCAGTAATACATCCTTTAATTCATAATTTGAGCCGGGTAATGTGCCTTTTATATCATCTTTCCAGCTCCATTTGGCAAATGGGATGAAATAAAAACCCATTTGCTGGTTATTTTTTGCAAAGTATTTACCCAAATTAGCCAGTACTTCGGTTGAATAGATCGTTTGATCGTATGAGTCAATGCTCATTACCGGTTTTGAATAGCTGCTAAAATTGGTAAGCGTATGCAGAAAATCGGATGTCTTTTCTACTGCGGGCGGCATCATAACACCCTCATAACCAAGTACACCTTCAACCCCAAAGCTATTCCAATAAACAGGGGCATAACCCTGCCACGTTTGTTTACCGTTTATGGTTGAATTTACCTGCCCGTATTGAACAAACGCCTCATGCAGATCGTCCATAGCGCATAAAAATATAGTGGGCGAACTAACTGATTGCCCTATCATAGTGCCGTGCTTTACCAGATCATGGGTGCCATCGTTACCGCCATAAGCCGGTTTTAGTTTAGGATCATYGGGGGTGGAAGCTCCTCCAAAAACTTTTAATGAATCAACATAACCTAATTCAGCAGCGGTTTGATAAGCCAATCCTGTTTTCCAGAAATCATGCTTTACACTGCCTATAACCAGGCCTGAGTTTTTCAGCATATCATAAATAGCTGCAAACTCGTAAGTGATGCCTGAACTTTTTGGCGCGCCGGCTTTAGGCCAGCTTCTTTCCAGGGTACTTGTCCAATCGTCATTATCAAAAGGTACATCAAGGATACGAGGCGCTGTACCGGGTATAAATAACTTGCCTTTATATTGAGGTAAAACAGCAATAGGACTAATATCGCGGGTTTCCAGAACCGCACCTTTTGAACCTTTATTTTTCGCGGTTAAACTGATCATGATATAGGGATGGTCTTTATAATAGGTAAAACGCTGCTCCAACACAAAAGGATGTTTATCATCACTATGGGTAACAGTAAATTGCATACCATTACCCATGTTATCATGAACAGCTTTATTAGTATAGGTATGTTTTGAGAAATCAGCTGTTGAAACAATCCCTGCTTTAAGGTCATTTATATAAGCTACGGTATTATCAATCCGGATGCCATTAGCAAACAAATAATTAACCATACCGGTATGGACATCAAGTGTAATGGTTACCTGCTGGGCGGTCACCGATAACTTACTTACGGTTGTAAATATTTTTTGTGCATATGACTGTTGGCCAAATAGCATTAAAGCAATAACAACAAGCGGGCTTAATAATATTTTCTTCTTCATTATAATTGGTACCGGTAAACTATATTATCAGTAATTAACAGGCAAACTCATTGTCATAATGAGTAAGAACAGGCACTCTTAAATATTGATAAATGTTTAATTGGTTACTATGTAAATCTCAAGGATTAAAACAGATTAAAAAATAGTTAATGTTACGATAATGATGGACTTTATTATGACAGCGCAAGCAACACTTCAACATGGTACCCTGTTATAAGTTTATTACACCTGTTATAGAGAAAACAGGCAGCTATGCCATTAATATAATGAGTTGATGTATTTTGAACAATAGTCCTGAAATGAAATATTCTATGATGCTTTTTGATATTTTTTATTAATGTTTGTAAGCACGGAATGATCCATTATTCCGATCTTTATAAATTAATTATCTCCCTGCAAAAAATGGCAAAAAATACAACTTTAAGACGAAGAGAGGGTTTTGAGGGACAGAAACTTATTGTGTTGCCAAAAAAGATCATCACCAATTTTTTAAGTAAAGATCCGGTTACCAAACAGATATATATAACCGACATTGGATACTATCCCAAGGCTGAACATCATTATGTGGAACGCCCCAATGGGATAAACCAGCACATCATCATTTACTGTACAGAAGGTTATGGCTGGCTGGAGATCAATAAAAAAAGAATAGAGGTTTCGCCATCGCAGTTTATAGCTATACCTGCCAATACTCCCCATAAATACGCCGCCAATATGGATAAACCCTGGACCATTTACTGGATACATTTTAAGGGTGAAACATCGGCATTTATTATTGACCTGATCCTGAAGAACTCTGAAAACTATAAGCCGTACTTATCCTACAATGAAGACAGGATAAAGCTGTTTGAAGACATCTGTTTTAACCTTGAAAAAGGTTATAGCGGCGACGCGCTGCGCTATGTTAACATGATCTTCTCGCATTTTTTATCATCATTGATATATGAGGATAAATTCAACCATTTGGAGGAAAATGCAGATAGTAACATCATTGAAAAGACGATAAAGTATATGCAGGATAATATTAATAAGGTAATCAGGCTTGATGACCTTTCTGCTTTTGCCAATTTATCTACATCCCATTTTTCCGCCATTTTCAGGGCGAAAACCGGCTATGCTCCTATTGAATATTTTAACCAGCTTAAGGTTCAAAAAGCTTGTCAATACATTTCATTTACAACCCTGTCCATAAAAAACATAGCCATTAGCTTAGGCATTGATGATCAGTATTATTTTTCGAGGATGTTTAGCAAGTTAATGGGAAGTTCGCCCAATGAATACAGGAAAAAGGTAAAGTCAGACAACAAAATATAAAAGATGCTTCAACTAAAAAAGGACCGGGTTTAGGCTCTCCGTTTTTAATGTAGTAAATAACCGGCTTAAAAAAGCCAGGATCTTATCAAGCAGCGTTTGAGGTTTTGAGGGTTGGACATTAAGTGTATCGTCGACTTTTGGGTTATCAGGGGGTTCGTTCAGGGCCTGCATTTCCTCTAAAATACTTTCGCGGATGGCAGGGTCACGATTCACTATATCATCAAGTTCAGTAAGCTCATTAAAAGTTGCTTTTCCACTTTTTTGACGCTTTATTAATATATCGAAACGATCTTGTGTAAACGTGCGCCGCTCCAATTGTTTATGATATTTCATAATAACCTCCCTGCTTGTTTAAACACGTATCAAAGCAAATGCCATCGTTTTAAATATCTAAATATCAAATACTTATAATTTACAAACAGTTACAATTGTTCAGTTTCGATACAAGCAAATGTTCGTTTTCGGGCGGTTAGTTGCAGGTTCTTTTAGAGTAAACTAATTGATCACTTTTACGATCCCTGCTTTATAAACGCTGGGTGTAGTTCCCTCAATTTTACGGAAAGCGCGGCTAAAGTAATGCTGGTTATTAAAGCCGGCTTTAAAACAGGCATCGGCAATACTGCAATAGGGATTATACATAAATTGCTTGGCCAGTTGAATCCTTTCCCTGATGATATAATCTACAGGCGAAATACCGAGTTCGTGCTTAAAGGCCCTGAAAAAACTGGCTTTACTCATATAGGCCATCTGGCTCAGGGCATCAATGTTTAACTTTTCGGTTAAGTGCGATTTGATGTATTGCAAAATATAAGCAAAACGGTTACCGGTTGATAACTGGTTCAAATTATCTTTAACTTCATGCAGGTTCTGCATCTGCATAATACGGATGAGTAGCTCTTTCAGCGTTAAATTAGCCAGTACATCTTTGGTCAATACATCACCGGTACTAATACTAATAAGCTTATTGATGAGCTGGGCCAGCTCATAATTATTAAAAAAATGAAACTGCTTATAATTAAGCTGCCACTGGTCATTATTGGCCCGCGGGTAGTTTTCATTTAAAAAATCGAGTGTGTTGTTTATTTCCTGCTGGTTTATAGCCAGTGCCGTACATTGCGATGGATTTAATTCAGATGCCTCGGGAAAATCAATGGTCATGGTTACGTTTGGCGGCACAATAACGGTTTCGCCGGGTAAATAATCAAAACCTGGTTTATCAAATAAGTGCATCACTTTTTTACCCCTTAGCATACTGGTAATTACCAGGTCGCTAAAGGTTAAGGGCACCAGCTCGCTGCGCTCGTAGGTTTCGTAAATATTAAGTTCACAGTGATTTAAGGTATAAGCTTTACGGTTTTCTACCAGTGTTCTGAGCTCCTTTTTACCGGTGAGGCTAAAAGGCGATACCAGGTTTCTCTCTTTCATAAAAGGCTTATTTTAAAACAAGTTAGGGATAGTTTATGATAGTTTATAATTCCTTTTAAAAATGGAACAATAGTGCACTCAATTGATAGTATTGTGCAAAAGCCCTATTACACAGACTGCTAACTTAGTATCACCAATTAACCTAAAAAAAGATCTATGAGTGTAGCTAAAAGACCATCCTTTAAGGATAAGTACGATAATTTTATTGGCGGTAAATTTGTTCCACCTGTTAAAGGCGAATATTTTGATAATATTTCGCCCATTGATGGCAAGGTTTTTACCCAGGCAGCCCGGTCGACCAAAGAGGATATTGACGCCGCTGTTGATGCGGCCACAGAAGCATTTAAAACCTGGAGTAAAACATCGGCCACTTACCGCAGTAACCTGTTGTTAAAAATAGCGCAGGTGGTGGAAGATAATTTATCTTACCTGGCAACTGTTGAAACTATTGATAATGGTAAGGCCATACGCGAAACCATGGCTGCCGACCTGCCCTTAGTAGTTGACCACTTCCGTTATTTTGCAGGCGCTATCCGGGCCGAAGAAAGCAGTATATCTGAGCATGATGAGTTTACAGTAAGTATTAATCTGCAGGAACCACTTGGCGTGGTTGGGCAGATCATCCCCTGGAACTTCCCTTTGTTAATGGCTACCTGGAAAATTGCACCCGCACTTGCCGCAGGTTGCTGTACCGTGGTTAAACCCGCAGAGCAAACTCCCACCAGTATTATGGTGCTCATGGAGCTGATAGGTGATATATTGCCTCCGGGTGTATTAAATGTGGTTACTGGTTTTGGGCCCGAAGCGGGTAAGCCGCTGGCTACCTCATCAAAAATAAATAAAGTGGCCTTTACCGGCGAAACAACTACCGGTCGCCTTATTATGCAATATGCCTCAGAAAATCTGATCCCGGTAACCATGGAGCTGGGTGGTAAATCGCCCAATATATTCTTTGAATCGGTAGGCGATGCTGATGATGAATTTTTTGATAAAGCTGTTGAGGGGGCTGTATTGTTTGCACTTAACCAGGGCGAAGTTTGCACCTGTCCGTCACGTATGCTCGTGCATGAAAATATATATGATAAGTTTATGGAGCGCGTAATTGCCCGTACCAATGCCATTAAAATGGGCGATCCGCTTGATTCTGATACTATGATGGGCGCGCAGGCCTCGAACGATCAGTATGAGAAAATACTAAGCTACCTTGATATTGGTAAAAAAGAAGGAGCCGAAGTGCTTGCCGGTGGCGATGTGCAAAAACTTGGTAACGATCTTGGTGGGGGTTATTATATAAAACCTACCATATTTAAGGGTCACAACAAGATGCGCATATTCCAGGAAGAAATTTTTGGGCCTGTGGTTTCTGTAACCACTTTTAAAACTACCGAAGAGGCCATTGAAATTGCCAATGACACGCTGTATGGCTTAGGTGCCGGCGTGTGGACCCGCGACGCGCATGAAATTTACCAGGTACCACGCGCCATACAGGCCGGGCGTGTTTGGGTAAATTGTTATCATGCTTATCCGGCACACGCGCCTTTCGGCGGATATAAAAAATCGGGCTTTGGCCGGGAAAATCATAAAATGATGCTGAACTACTATCGCCAAACAAAAAATATGCTGATCTCTTATAATAAGAACAAATTGGGCTTCTTTTAGTCCTGTAGTTGAAGGTGGCTGCAAAAGTATTGGGTTTTTGCAGCTCCTTCATTAAATTAACCGCCATGACCAAAAGAGTTTCCATTACCCCCGCTGCCGAAAAAGTGATAGATCAGCTCATGGCAAAGTTTGGACCGTTAATGTTTCATCAAAGCGGTGGCTGCTGTGATGGCTCATCGCCCATGTGTTTTGAAAAGGGGGAATTTAAAATAGGCAGCAGCGATGTAAAGATAGGTAAAGTAGCAGGCTGCGAGTTTTTCATGAGCATTGATCAGTTTGAGTACTGGAAACACACCCACCTTACCCTTGATGTTACTCCCGGCCGCGGTTCCAGCTTTTCGTTAGAGATACCAATGGGCATCCGCTTTATGATCAGATCAAGGCTATTTACGGATGAGGAGTTACAGGACCTTGAGCCTGTTGAATATTTTGAATCATAACAAAACAGGCCAGCTAAATCATAAAATTGTTCTTAATTTTAGGTCGCATGAATAGATAAGTAATTCATGTATCCCTGCTAAATGAAAGAAACAGAAAAAAAGCTGGTCTTTAACACTTTACTGAAACAGTATACCCATTTCGGACTGCCAACAGATGGAATTGATGATAAGACCGATTTTACCATTCATAATTTAAAGGACATCCATCTTGATCTTCCTTTTAAATCGCCGGTCTTCAGGCCGAATTTTTTCTCATTTGTTTTTGTGAAAGATGGCAGGGGAAAATATACAACCGATGATCTTAATTTTGATACCATACCCGGCACCATATACTTTACCAATCCGGGGCACTATAAATCGCACGAGTGGTTTAGTATACAGGAGGCGTATCTTATTACCTTAAGTGAATCTTTTTTAAAAGAAAATGTTCATCCCGATATTTTCGAGGAGTTCCCCTTCCTGCTTGCCGAAACTGTACATCCAAGAGTTTTAACTCCGGAAGCGTTTGCCGAATTTGAACAGTTATACCTGCAAATAAACAAGGAGTATTTTTCAAACTCACCATACCGCAACCGGCTCATTGGTAATTTATTTGTAGTGTTACTGTTAAAGATCAAAGAGTATTTTTGGAAAGACTATAATCCTATATATGAGGGCAACCGCAGCTCGCAAATTGTTAAAACCTTTAAACGAACATTGGAACAACATTATCGCGATCTGAGCAGCGGCAAGGTACATCAGGTTAACAGGCTACAGGATTATGCCGATGAACAAAACCTGCACCCCAATTATTTAAGTAATGTGATCAAGAGCAAAACAGGTAAATCCATCAGTACCTGGATAGCCGAGAAAACCATTGCCGAAGCTAAATCCCTGCTGCAAAACTCATCAACATCCATAAAAGAAATAGCCTACCTGCTGGGCTTTTCAGAAGCCAACCACTTCAGCAACTACTTTAAAAAATACACTGATACCTCCCCTGTTTTGTATCGCAAGCAGCATGGTGTTGCCACGTAAGGTCCACCTTTAAATCTCCCTCAGACTGGGGTACTTTAAATTTGTGAGCTCCCTTCCC
>NZ_JBFUJG010000092.1:0-20945 GCF_056401495.1 Mucilaginibacter sp. P4_E8 | reverse complement strand
ACCTTCATCATATTGTTTGCCGTATTTTATTATTTCAACATTTTGTTTTTTGGTATTACCAGTCCCGGAAATCATTATAGCCCATTTTTGGCCGAACATTTAAATTATATACAGACTTTACGCTCGCTATTATTAATCTGCAGTAAGCAAGTACTTAGCTGGCTGGGTTATGCTGTGATCACCAATCAATATGATCTGCTGGTTGCCGGCCGGGGCAGTATCCGCCTGGTTTACTCATGCCTGGGGTTTGGGCTTATTAGTTTTCTTTCGGCATTTGTGATAGCTTACCCCAAGCCATTAAAGGCTAAGATTATTTTTTTGATAACCGGCATTATTACCATCGAATTTTTAAATGTACTCCGGTTTGTATTGCTTGCCTTATTTTGGAATAAAAAAGATAATCAAATAATTGATCACCATACCATTTTTAATATCACCCTTTATATATTGATTATGATAAGCCTGTATTTTTGGGTTAAACATAACGACAAGGTTATTAAAGCTCATGCATAAAACCGATCTATCCACTTATAATAATCATCCTTTTCATCCGGGCGGTAATGCTTTAAAACGATTTTTATGGTATTATTTAAATGCTGTTTTTTTTAAAACCAGCCTTGTCCCTTCAAGCGGTTTTAAGGTATTTTTACTCCGGATGTTTGGTGCAAAAATTGGTAAAAATGTAACTATAAAACCTTGTGTCAACATAAAATATCCCTGGTTCCTGTGCATCGGCGATCAAACCTGGGTTGGCGAAAACGTGTGGATCGATAGCCTGGTCATGATCAAAATCGGTGCCCACGTATGCCTGTCGCAGGGAGCCGTACTGCTTACCGGCAGTCATGATTATAAAAAGACAACCTTTAACCTGATAACCAAAGGCCTAATTTTGGAAGACGGGGTATGGGTAGGCGCCGGTGCTATAGTAAACCTTGGCATTACCCTGGCAAGTCACTCCGTACTTACAAGTGGTTCTGTGGCAACAAAAAGCCTTGAACCTTACAGTGTTTACCAGGGTAACCCGGCTGTAAAGATCCGTGAGCGCAATATGGGCGCTTAGCTTAACTAAATTTTAATTAATATTGTGCCAATGCAAAAAACTTACATCCATCAGATTATACTCGCTGCTTTAGGTATAATGGTAATTATAATGGGTGTAATGATTTTCCTATATCCTACATCTATTTTTCCAGATTCGTGCTGGGGTTTCCAGGTATTGCGAAAAATGCAAATGGGCGGCGGTTTCAACATCGCTATTAAACCCGATCCATCTGATGTTGCAAAAGACTACTCTGAATTTTTAACATGGTGGTCACCCGGGCAATATTTGGTTCCTTATTTTTTCCAGTCACTTTTTGGTATTAATATAGGTCAGGCATCGGCTGTTACTTCTACTTTTTTTACCCTGCTGGGACTGGCCGGTTTTTATTCATTTTTTAGGAAGGTGGGTTTTACCCCTATCATCGCTTCCGTTAGCGTAGCAGTTATTGCATGCCAGCAAGCCTTTGTTATACCCTATGTTTTTTACAATGGCGGCGAGGTTTTAATTTTTGGCTTTGCCGGATGGTTCCTGTACGGTTGTGCTACTATTGACAAAACCGGGTGGAAACTTGCTGTATTTTTGTTGCTTTCAGGATGCCTGGGCTTTTTCTGTAAATCATCTTTTTTGTGGATGTACGGAGCAGGTTGTATTTATCTATGGCTAAAACTATCATCTGGCGAGCTCAATATCTGGGGATGGATAAAAAAAGGGATCTGGATAGCTATACCGGCTATAGCATCGTTGGCGGTGATCTATATTTTTTACTTATCTAAAGGTCAAAACCCGGCATCGGGCGGAATGGGTATCAAATTAACCTGGGAAACTTTTAGTTTCCCCCTGGCCTCGCCCATATTGGCAGGGCTCTCGGTTGATGATATTTTACATGGTTTAATATACCATGATGATGTTAGTATACTTAATCCATTCTGGTCACTAATTACGTTGCTGTTATCAGCTGTTTTGAGCGTTTTACTGATCATCAAAATTGTTCGCTATTTCCCGAATAAGAAATACACCTTGCTGCTTGTAGTTTTTTATTCGGTTTCGGTGGTGTTTTTTAGTTATAACTTTTTAAGGCAAGCCAATATATCATACGAAGCAAGGCATTTCCRCATTATCGGGCTGCTGATAACACCCGGCGTTGTTTATTTAGTAAGCAAATGGGGGCCTTTCTATAGGGTTGCATTTGGCTTAATTTGCTTTGGCATTGCATTTTTAAGCTTCAAATATTTTGCAGCAGGTTACAAACAAAATAAAACAGAAAATGCAAGGGGAACATCGGGTCTGTCACAGATGTTTATTGATCAACCTTCATTAAATTACATCATGGATCTGGACAGGAAAAACACCAATGCCCTTTTTGTATTCATCAGCCCAGATCTGGCCCTGGAGATAAATCATAACCGTTTCATAACCTTAGACCCCATCGACTCCGACATTGCAATTGATTATGACAGTTATGTGCATCAGGGACATGCCGGACCAATATTTATTTTGCTGCCGGCAAGTTACATGGGACCCAAATCAAACATTATACGTAAGTGCTTCCCAGGCTATAAAGGGTTCAGGATGGAAATGCTGAGCAATGATTACGTACTGTACTCGGCTAAATAATTCTTATAAGCAAAAAGCTGAAAGCTCAAAGCCCTCGATTTTATTGAAATCTTATAAGTTACCCTAATCAGCCATTTTCCGATATATCTCATCAGATCCTGAAGTTAAGCGATATATAAGGGTACCAGCCCTCAGTCGAATGTCCGGCTAATACCTGTATAATAGTCAGGCTTGCAGGCGAGAAGTATAAACCACCACCTACCCCCTGGTGCCATTGATCAGAATGCTCATCTTTTATCCACACCCTGCCCGCATCATAAAAGCCGGATAAACCCAATTCGCCCGGCAATATATAACTGGCTATCTTGGCTAACTTTATCCTGCCCTGCAGGTTATTAAACACCATGTGCTGCCCCGCGAAACGGTTTTGAAGATAACCCAGCAGGTTACCCTGGCCGCCCAGGAACATTGACTGATAAAAAGCCGGGTTACCGATACTTACCCCACCACCAATACGGTCTGAAAGAACGATAGTGCCCGATGAGTTAAGTTTTTGGTAATACGTAAACTCCGGTCTGATCTGCGCATACGATTTTGAATACGTGTTAAGGCCGCTATACCCCTGTATTACTACATTAAAATAAAATCCTTTTTTAGGTAAAATGTTATTATCACGCTGGTTGCTGATATAGTTAACAAGCAAGCCAACATGGGCTTTATCCTTGTTTAAGGTAAGACTATCATAGGAGTTGATGAGTGATGTTTGGTTAATGAACCTGCCTGCATTATCGGCTAAATCCATATGGTAAAACTGTAGTGAAGGACCGACACTCAGCGTACTCCCCTTGCCGGTATGCCACCGCAATGCAGGGTCAAATTGGTAGGTATCAAAACGGGTGCGGTAATACCTGCGGTAGCCATCAAATCTAAGAAGTTGTGTTGCATTACCCCTGCCAAAAAAGTTCATGGTATTGTCTGGGGCCTGTATAAAAGCCTGCATCGTAAAATCGGCCTTGCCTATGGCCTGTATCCACTCACCGTTATATTTTATCCGGAAAGCATCAGTAGCAAAAGCATGCGTGATCAATACCTGCTGTACGTTGGAGTATGGCAGTTTTCTAAAACCATCTTTACCAGTATATTTAAAGCCCAGCCCTAATAAAAAACCGTCGTCTTTATTCAATGCGGCTGTTGCCAATGGCATCCATACATTATACAAGTTTGTAGGTACAAAACGATTATTCAGTGTATCGTTTGACAAATGCTTGCTCAAGCGGTCTGCATCGCCTGTAAAACTGGTATTATCCTTAGGCCCGTAAACATGTACTTTACCATTGGATTGTTTAACATCATAAGTTTTGTTACCCGTACTGTCAACAATCCGTAATTTAATGGGCGATGTACTATTATTAATAATGACATGATCATTACCGGCTGCTGTGTATAATCTTATTTCCTGTGTAATATCAGGCTGATAGGTCATATCCATCAGTGTGCCTTTGGGCTCCCCATCTTTATTCAGTTTCTCAACAGCAATTCGCATAGCCTTATCAGGGGCATCGCTAATAGTGATCTGCTCGTTTTTATCAGTAGTATGAATATCAACTATCCGATTGATAAAATAATAATATTGCGACATGGCAGCCGGGATATTATCGCGGCGCTTTTTTAATATGTCAAGCAGTGCTGTATGACGCATATCATATGTTGCTTTGGGCAGGCGTTTAAGGCCGGCCTCCAGTACCTCATCAGTCTCGGCTTTTACAAAGTCATGCGCAATCTTCATCCACTGGTCATAGCTTATTTGAGCATCCGGATATTGTTTCATAAACCTTGTTTTAAACAAGGAGTATTTTACGCCCCGGAGATCACCTTTAAAGTTTCCCAATAACGGGTCTATCCAGGGTAATGCAGCAATAGTTGGAAATAAACCCTGGTTAACATGAAACACCTGGTCGCGATCACGGGGAACGGCCTGGTAGTTTTTGGCTTTACCATCCTTGTCAATCGCCCAGCGCCATTGATCCTCGTGCCTGTCCCAGTCACCTATCAGCAGGTCAAGCATGCGGGCGCGTAAAAAGCCAGCGCCATCAAACCGGTTATCGTAGTCTTCTATCAACTCACCCTTGGCTTTAAGTGTATTATCAGATTTCCCTGTAGGTTCGCGCTCTTCCAGCAGGCATATCATACCGGTAAATAGTTTGTTATACTGACCCAGTGCCGGGTCGGCTGCCACAACACCTATAACCGGGTTGGCATGTGGTACACCGGCGGCTTCGGCCAACGGCGGAACGATCAGTGCCGAGTAAGGGTGCTGGCCGCTAAATTCATCATCTACCCAATCAACCGCAAACGTACCCTGCAAACCTTCGGGCAATAATTTATCAGGTACTTTCTCCACACTACGCAGCACCCATTCCCTGCCGGTTTTATCTTCCAGCCGTAATGATTTGGATTGCAGGCCCCCGCCCTCTTTTATAGGTAACAGGCCACCATTAACCTGCGATATTTTAATAACCGGTAATTTTACAGGCTCCGCCCATTCTTTACGGAAGTTTTCGCCAAAAAACCAGCGGTGTATGCCGCTTACATCATTATAAGAGGGATGCACTTTAACAATAGTACTATCCGAAAATTTTTGCCATGACGATGGCTTTATTTCCTGAGCATAACTATACGCCGCTCCCAACAAAAGCAGCATTAATATTGGTAACTTTTTTTTCATAGCTATTAAGTTTTAAATACCATTCAGGTCAACTACCTTGTTATAAGTTACAGGCAGATGGTGGTTAGTATACCATTATTTTATTTTCCAACTTCTGATATATATAACTGATCATCAGTACAATCCCTGCTATAATGATATATCCAGACAATTCCTTTGATGTGGTAAGCGTAGTCTGCTGTGTAAATCTCGGTAAAAATCTGAAGCATTACCATTTGTATTTACAAGATAATTATTTATATTGATCTACCAACCAGATAGTTAAATGTTTTGTTGTTTGATCGTAGAAAAAACAGGTATTCATGCTTCGGCAGAATGAGATCTATGCAGGAACACGAAAGCGATCATACATAAGCGGTGCTGGAAAATGTAACCAGAAGATATTCGGCCCGGAAAGAACAGCAGAAATATTGAAATATTTTAACTTAAACCCATAAAATTACTTCGATCACTTAAGATTCTTCATAAGCATATATCACCCTTATGTAATGGGCAATGTAAACCAAAATGTACTGCCCTTACCTAATACACTGTCCACTCCTATCTGTCCGTGATGTTGTTTAATGATTTCCGTACAAATGTACAGACCAAGCCCTAAACCACCATATCTGCTGCCACTGTTATCTACACGGTAATAACGGTCAAAAAGGTAACGCAATTTTTCGGGTGGAATACCCGGGCCTTTATCAATAACCGATACTTTAACCATATTATTTATAGTTTCAATGCTGATCCGGATTTCGTTTGATTCCGGCGCATATTTTATCGCGTTGTTAACAAAATTGATCACCACCTGGTCAATACGGGTGGCATCGGCATAAACTTCAACATTCATGTCGCCTTTTGTAGTGATTTTATAAACCCCCTCTGTACGTACATGCTGGCAACATTCATCAATTACTTTTGACAGCACGAAGAGCTTGGGGCTTATGTGAAGCTGGCCTTCATTCGCCTTGCTTGCATTTAGCAGGTCTTCAATGAGGGTATTAACTTTATCTAAACTCTTATTTGCCTGTACAATAAGTTTAGGCAGCATGGCAGCCGTAGGATTATCCTTAATTCTATCCAGAAGTTGCAGAGAGGCTTTTAAACTGGTAAGCGGGGTCTTTAGTTCATGGCTGGCAATGCTGATAAAATCATCTTTTTGCTGTTGCAACAAGCGCAGTTCCTGAATATCTGTAGCAGTCCCTACCCAAAGCTGCATTTGACCTTCCTCATTCTTAATGGGCATTAGGCGGATCAGGTGCCAGCGGTAAAGTCCGTCTGCACGTTTCCCCCGGAGTTGAAATTCGCCCCCATCCCGGGTTTTCCTGATCAATCTGAACCAATTTAAACTATCTTTCAGATCATCGGGGTGAATTACCGTATTAAATCCCCATAATTCACTTTTTTTGCGATTTAGCCCGGTATAATCATACCATCTTTGGTTGTAAAAAATAACCTCACCATCAATCGTATTTGTCCAGGCAATTTGAGGGATGGTTTCCATCATGTTGCGAAACCGGCTTTCGCTTTCGGCCAAAGCGTTGGTGCGCCTCGTCACCCGTTCTTCCAGCTCCTGGTTCAATTGTAAAAGCTCGTGGTTAATTAATTTAACCTTTTCCTCCTGTTTAATAAGCAAGACATTCGCTACACTTAATTCCTCCTGCCTGACCTTTAAATTTCCGGATAAAATGACCAGGTCTGCCGCGCGGTTTTCTTTCTCTTTGTTTTGAAAAACAAGTTCTTTATTAGCAATAATAAGCTCCGCGGCCTGCGTTTTTAACTGGTCATCAATAATGATTTTTTCTTTCCGTACAATGCTGTCATTTAACGCCCGGCTAATTTTTGCGGATAGGGTGACCAGCGTATTTTTTGAAGCGTAGTCGGTAACACCACTTTTGATGAGCTCAACAACATTTTCTTCTCCTATAATTCCAGAAACTATAATAAAAGGAATGTGAGGATATTTACTTTGCTTGATACGAAAAGCGGTAATGGCATCGAACGAAGGAAGCGCATAATCAGATAATATAATATCCGGATTGAAATTTTTTAGCGCATGTTCAAACGCTAAACGGGTTTGAACAATTTCTGAAGTAAAACGTAATCCTGATTTTTTTAATTCGCGAAGCAGCAGATCAGCATCGCTCTGATTATCTTCCAGGATAAGTATTTTGGGATCGGCTGTCATGATTTGTACTATTTGATTCCTTACTATATATTTTTACTATCGTAAGGTAGTATCGGCTATTCATTTTAACATAAATCGGGATGCAGATGTGCTAAATCAATGGGGTGGCTGGCTTAATATCATCCAGTATAATCCAATCTCTTTTATCGCATTAAAAAAGTTATCGCTGTCAACTGGTTTTACGATATAACTGTTTGCGCCAAGTGCAAAGCATTCTTCTATATCAGGGCCTTCTTTTGATGAAGTAAGCATAACTACCGGTATCGACTTAGTGCCAGGATCTGACTTTATTTTTTCCAACACCTGCGTTCCTGATACCTTGGGCATTTTAAGATCCAACAGTATGACTTTAGGAAATTCTTTGGCATTCCGTGAAGTATAATTTCCCTTACAATAAATAAAATCAAGTGCTTCCGCGCCATCTACAACATGATGCAGTTTGTTTGTAAAGCCGCTTTTTGTAAGCGCGCGAATAGTTAGGATAGCATCATCCTCACTATCTTCCACAAATAAGATCTCAATGTTATCGTAGTCCATGTTTTTTTAATTTAATGTTTGATTTTATGTAAACTGAAATAGAAACAAGTTCCTTCGTTTAAAACCGATTCTGCCCAAACCGTTCCATTATGCCGCTGCACTATTTTTTGTACAATGGCCAAACCTATGCCCGTACCTTCAAATTCTTCCTGTGAATGCAAGCGCTGAAAAACCCCGAAAAGCTTATCATAATATTGCATATCAAATCCTGCTCCTTCATCTTTTACATAATAAACAATAAGATTATCCTTCTCATAGGCATTAATCTCTATACGGGTTGTAGGTTTATACCTGGAGTATTTAATTGCATTGGAAATTAAGTTGATCCATACCTGTTTGATCAGTGATTTATCTCCCTTAGCGGGGGGGAGTATTTTTACATTAAACTCCGGTATATTCTCACCTTCTTCAAATAATAATTCCTCTTGTACCAATTTAACAAGCGCGTTCATGTCAATATCCGAAAATGCAACCTGTTTTCTTCCCAATTTTGAAAACGCAAGCAGATCATCAATTAGCTCACCCATTTTTTTAGAATTGTGGATGATGGCGCGAAGGATTTTTGTTCCGTCGGTATCAAATTTTTCAGCATAATCTTCTACTAAAATTTTTGAATATCCATTGATGGCCCTGATCGGGGCACGCAAATCATGCGATACGGAATAGGAAAATGACTCAAGCTCTTTGTTAACAGATTCCAGCTGAGCTGTGCGTTCTATTACTTTTTGTTCTAATTCGTCATTCAATTTACGGATATCGTCCTCCGCGTTTTTTAGCTCCCTGTTCGCAATGATCAGTTCTTCGGCCCTCTTTTCCTTTTCCTTGTTTTGAAAAGCCAGCTCTTTATTAGCAATGATCAGTTCCGCAGCCCGGTTCTCTTTTTCTTCATTTTGAAAAGCCAGCTCTTTATTAGCAATGATCAGTTCCGCTGCCCGTTGTTCTTTTTCTTCATTCTGAAAAGCCAGCTCTTTATTGGCGATGATCAGTTCCGCTGCCCGGTTCTCTTTTTCTTCATTCTGAAAAGCCAGTTCTTTATTGGCTATGATCAGTTCTGCTGCCCGTTGTTCTTTCTCTTTATTTTGAAAAAGCAATTCTTTATTGGCTATGATCAGTTCCGCTGCACGGTTCTCTTTCTCTTCATTTTGATAGTCGAGTTCTTTATTCGCGATTATTAACTCTGCTGTGAGGTTTTCCTTTTCTCCAATTTTAAAGCCAGATTCCTTGCTGCCATCTTCACCCGGATCTTTTTTCATCATATCCTTAACTTGCAAAACGGTGTTTAAAAATTGAGATTAAATAAGGGATAATTTTTGCAGAGATTGGATTTACTTATCTGCGGAAGTTCCTAAAGCTAATACAATATTGTGAACTCACATAAACTTATATTCATATCGCATCTACCTTGTCTATAAATCATTTGTTTTTTTAAGGACACCGGCTGATATAGGACACTAACGGGCTAAAGGAGGTAAGGACGGTCTGGTTACTGACACCGTTGTAATAAACCGCTGGTTAAAAATATCTCAAGCCGTACAACGCAACCCGGAGGCTGAGCGCAGGACTAATGCGTTAATTCGATCCAAACAGGACAATGATCGCTGGTTTTTTCCCAGCCACGCACATGACGGTCAACACTGGCTGCTTTCAACCGGCTGTTGAGCTCCGGGCTGAGCAGGAAATGATCGATGCGCAAACCGGCATCACGGCCGTAGGCGTTGCGGAAATAATCATAAAAGGTATAGATCTTTTCGGTTGGATATAACTTGCGGATGGCATCTGTCCAGCCTTGCGCCAACAAATTATGAAAAGCCGCGCGGGTTTCAGGGCGAAACAAGGCATCGTCGAGCCAGCGTTCGGGTTTATAAACGTCCTGCTCGGTGGGCATCACGTTATAGTCTCCACATAGCACTACAGGGATTTTGCGGTTCAACAGGTCTTGTGCATGGGCGGTCAGGCGGTCAAACCATTGCAGCTTATAATCAAATTTGGGTCCCGGGGCGGGATTGCCGTTAGGCAGGTAAAGACAACCTATTACCACATCGTTTATGATGGCCTCGATGTAGCGACTGTGCAGATCCTCGGGATCACCGGGCAATCCTCGCTGTGATTCCTGAATATTACCGTCGCGGGATAAGATCGCCACACCGTTCCAACTCTTTTGTCCATGCCAGATGGCCCGGTAACCCGCATCATTAATGGCCTGTTCGGGAAATTTTTCCTGCGGCGCTTTGAGTTCCTGCAGACAAACCACATCCGGCGCGGTTTCTTGCAGCCAGCGGAGTAATACCGGTAAGCGTCCATTAACGCCATTAACATTGTACGTAGCTATTTTCATTTCACTTGATTCAACAGAAAACTAAGTTAAAAAATCAATTGCTATTCTCCATTAAAGTTCAATCAAATCTGCTGAAGTACCGTAAATGTGTATATCATTTACGGTATAGGGCCACTTATTCGCGACGCTGTGATGAAATATAGTTTTGTAAAACAATTGAACTGATTATCAGGAGTAATATTCCGACACAGATAACTACGTGAAAAAATGGAATTTTGAAAGTTGGTTCTTTTAAAATGACAGTTATATCCGGTATTAATATTCCGAATAATGGAAACAATACAAATATTCGAAATAAGGCGAGTATTTTCATTTTTCAGAAGTTTTGGATTTAACCTAAAGATTTGCAAAGATCACTATAGCGTCTTTAAAAAAACTGACWATTCACCTCATAAAACTGCCACAACTTTTAAACTATAGTTTGTTGCGATGATGATGATTTCATATTTTTACTTTCCCTGATTATAAATATCTTAATACTATGACCGAGACTGATCTGTTGGCTTCAAATTATATGTTTGACTTTGAATCTTTTATCAATCTGTCTCCTGATTTAATTTGTGTAGCAGGTTATGATGGCTATTTTAAAAAAATAAATCCCGCTGTTTCAGAAACACTTGGCTATAGTAACGACGAGCTTTTCTCCATGCCGATAAGTCATTTTATTCATGCAGATGATAAATTAATTACGGGCCGGAAAAGAGAAAAAATTCTAAAAGGCGTTCCACTTTTAAATTTCGAGAACAGATATATAACAAAATCGGGCGATACGGTATGGCTTGCCTGGACATCAATACCTATAAAAGCAGAACAGGTTGTTTTTGCAATTGCAAAAAACATCACCTATAAAAAAATTGAAGAATCTGAACAATTGTCATTACGCGGTATTCAAACCGGCAACAAACCTTTAACAGGTTCAGGCGCTGTGATATCCGCATCAGATCAAGCCTGGCTTTTTGAATTAGAGCAGTTAGTTAGAAAATATATCGGTAAGATTGATATCAATATTGGCATTTTAAGCGATGAACTTTCTATCAGTGAAAGGCAATTGTACAGGCGGTTCAAATCAATACTGGGTATAACTCCTAATCAATACATCCGAAGCATACGTTTACAGGTTGCGAAAGAAGCTATAGAAAGCGGTAAATACCGCACCGTTTCGGAAATATCGTATGCAGCAGGTTTTGACAGTCCGGCGTATTTCAGCAAATTGTTTAAAAATGTATACGGAACCGCTGTATATGACTACCTGTAAAGCAATTTGGATTTCCTTGCAAACCAACAAGAGCAAATACATGATCTTAACCCTTTACGCATAGCGGCTAACCGCAAGACAGTTTCGGAAAAGGGTTCGATTACCAAAGACCCGAAAAACAAATTATTGTAACATTTATATTAATTATGCGAGATTAGACATAGAATGATTTTATTCTTTAAATTGGCCTCACCGTTATAAGTGATCTTATTTTGCCATTAATGACTTAATAAATTAAGTTAATATGCTTTTGATTTTAAATATAGTTTTCCTGATTTCGTTCCTGGCTTTTGCCTATTTAAATTTTAATGATGTTGATTGGTACCTATGGGTACCCATATATTTAAGTGCTGCCGTATGTTGCGGGCTGGCTGCTTTTGGTAAGTTTTACCCGCTTATTTACATTTTACTTACAGCCTTTTATCTTGTTTATGCAGCAATACTTTTTTTTCAAAAAGATGGCGTACGTGATTGGATAACTAAATATAATAAACCGAGTTTGGTTGAAAGTATGCAGGCAACTAAGCCTTATATTGAAAAAACAAGAGAGTTTTTTGGTTTACTTATTATAGCCGGGGCATTACTAATTAATTATTTTGCGCTTTAACAATAGGTTATGATCACCTACAATAAAGAGGAATTAAACGCGGTGATCGCGGACATAATCCAGGATAATATCGACCCGGTTTCCTGGGCCTGGCTCAGTGCAGACAATAATATAATTAATAACACTGCTTTTAATACAGCTTTCGTTATGATACCGCGTAAAACTGGTAAAGCGATCATTACTGTAACGCAAAGACAACAAGAGCTATTAGCATCTATCAGACCAGGTTTTGCAATCGATTACTGGACTGCTGATAGGCTGAGCAGGGTTTGGTTGTTAATTCGATATGACAATGCCGATAAAGACAGGTATTTTCAAGTGATCGAAAACCTTTTTTCGGTTGCTGAAATGAATGAACAGGTTGCTTTATATTCAGCCCTTCCATTGTTATCTCACCCTAAATTATGGGTAAAACGCTGTGCGGAAGGTATCAGGAGTAATATTGGAATAGTATTAGAAGCTATAATGTACAATAATCCCTATCCGGCCGAAAACCTGGAGGAAGCGGCATGGAATCAAATGGTTTTGAAAGCTTTCTTTACCGAAAAGCAGGTGGATAAATTATACGGATTAGATACCAGGGCCAACAAAGAACTTGCACGCATATTGATTGATTATGCTAAGGAACGCTATGCTGCCGGCAGGGAAGTGAATAGCATGCTTTGGTACCTGGTTGAAAAGTTTGTTACTCAGGAGCAATTGAACAATATGAAACAAGGTCATTTTTACGGCAATGAATTGTTAACATAAAAAATATTTAAAATGTGTTGTAGCCATAATACAGAAGAAAGAAGTGTGCCGTTGGAGCAATCAACAGAGAAATTTGACATGGATTTAATAAAGGGTATGAAATTTTTCGACCCCCATGTACACATGACATCGCGCACTACCGATGATTACCAGGCCATGGCTGATGCAGGCATAGTTGCACTTATAGAACCATCTTTTTGGTTAGGTCAACCGCGTACGGGTGTAGACAGCTTTAAGGACTATTATAGCAGTCTTGTAGGTTGGGAAAGATTCCGCTCATCGCAGTTTGGGATAAAGCACTACTGCACCATAGGCCTCAACTCAAGGGAAGCAAATAATGAAGCGCTGGCCGAGCAGGTTATGGAAATGCTGCCGCTGTTTATATATAAAGATGGTGTTGTTGGCATTGGCGAAATAGGATTTGACGATCAAACCGCTGCCGAAGAAAAATATTATCGTTTGCAGCTTGACCTGGCAAAAGAATCCGGTTTACCGGTACAGATCCATACGCCCCACCGTGATAAAAAACGCGGAACCCAACGCAGTATGGATATAGCTATTGAACATGGGCTCGATCCGCATATGGTAATTGTTGACCACAACAACGAGGAAACCGTAAAAGAGGTACTGGACAGGGGCTTTTGGGCAGCCTTTACCATTTATCCGTTTACCAAGATGGGCAACCAGCGCATGGTGGAAATTACAAAGCAATATGGCCCTGAGCGTATCATGGTCAATTCTGCAGCAGACTGGGGCATCAGTGACCCGATGGCGGTACCAAAGACAGCCGCTTTAATGAAACTTAACGGGATAAGTCTTGCCGATATCGAACTGGTTACCTATCGTAACGCCATTACTGCTTTTGCCCAAAGCGGCCAGATTAACGAAGCTGATTTTATTACCGCCATAGACCAAAGCGCCAAGTTTGAGGGGAACAGTATTTTACGCGGCGGTCAGCAGCCCCGTATCAATAAATCTTCCATTATTATTAGTTAAGCATTTTGGAAAAAATATTGGTTTACCTGCGTATGATGAGGCCTGCTAATGTTGTGACCTCGGTTGCTGATGTGTTGGCGGGTGCAGCTATAGCGGGTGTTTTTTCAGGAGCGATTTTCCAGGATCATTTGCAAGCCATTATAATGCTTTGCTTTTCAACCGCTTGTCTGTATGGTGGCGGTATTGTATTTAACGATGTTTTTGATGCTGACCTGGACAAGATAGAACGCCCGGAACGTGCTATCCCAAGCGGACGGGTCAGCCTGCAGCAGGCTTCGGTATTCGGCAGTATCCTTTTACTTGCAGGTGTTATATCCGCAGGCTTAGTTAGCACGGTATCTGCTTCATTGGCAGTGGGAATAAGTCTTTTTGCCTTGTTATATAATAAGATCAGTAAGCATCATCACTTTTGGGGACCGCTTAATATGGGGCTTTGCAGGGGCTTAAACTTACTTTTGGGCATGAGCATCTTAACCGAAGTTTTACCGCAATGGTATTTTCTGGCCATTGTACCCATTGTTTATATTTTTTCAATTACGATGATCAGTCGTGGCGAAGTGCATGGCGGCGGCAAGCAAAATTTATATATCGCGGCCATATTATATAGCATCGTAACAGGTTTTATCCTCTACTTTTCATACCTTAATAATAAGCTGCTTTTATCCGCCATTATCCTGATCCCATTTTTGTGGATGATATTTAAGCCGTTGATCAAGGCAATTCAAAATCCGATAGGTAAAAATATAGGAGGCGCCGTTAAAGCCGGCGTTATTTCATTGATACTGATGGATGCGGCCTGGGCGGCAACATTCAGCACTATTTACGCGGCATTGATCATAGCCTGTTTACTGCCTTTATCTATTTGGCTGGCAAAGATCTTTGCTGTTACTTAATTAATAAATTTAGAACGTTCTTTATTCTGTACATGAAGCATTTATCTCAATCATTTTCTGTTAAGTTTGAATACCAGGTTTACTTTACCGCTGGCATTTTCAACAAGACTAATACACTTTTTAATGATTTTTTGCTCAGCTCCGCTACATCCCATTCATTGCGCAAAATACTGTTCGTTGCCGATAAGGGTGTTATTGACGCGAATCCGAAGCTGATAGCAGAAATACAAGCATATTTTTCTTTTTATAACTCCGTTCAGCTCATTCAGGATGTTTTAATTGTACCGGGTGGCGAGGATGTTAAAAATGATATAGTTTATTTTAACCAGGTTGTTGAGGCTGTTAATACGTATGGTATTGACAGGCACTCCTACATTGTGGCAATTGGCGGTGGCTCGGTGCTTGACATGGTGGGTTACGCCGCCGCGGTATCTCATCGTGGTATTAAACATATACGCATACCTACCACCGTATTATCACAAAATGATTCGGGCATTGGAGTAAAAAACGGTATCAACTTTTTTTCTAAGAAAAACTTTTTAGGAACATTTGCGCCGCCAACGGTTGTTTTTAATGATGAACAGTTTTTAGAAACCCTTACCGACCGTGATTGGCGCTCTGGAATTTCTGAAGCGGTAAAGGTTGCTTTATTAAATGACGCGGAGTTTTTTAACTGGATAGAAAAAAATGTAGCAGCTTTGGTTCAACGGGATATGGCTACAATGAATTACCTGATCTGGAAGTGCGCGCAACTCCATATGGATCATATAGCCGGTGCAGACCCGTTTGAAAGCGGCTCGTCGCGACCGCTTGATTTTGGGCACTGGAGCGCCCACAAACTGGAGTACTTAAGCAATTTTGAAGTACGCCACGGCGAAGCAGTAGCCATGGGCATTGCGCTCGATACGGTTTATTCTGATCTTTCCGGCCGTATATCATCTCAGGAAAGTAACCGGATAATCCAAACATTGCAAAACCTGGGCTTTGAAGTTTCACATAGCCTGTTACAGGTTGATAAAGAGAACAGCCCGATATTGGCCGGTCTGGAAGAGTTTCGTGAACATTTGGGCGGCCAGTTAACCATTATGCTTTTGAATGGCATTGGCGAAGGCGAGGAAGTGCATGAGATCGACACCGAAATATTAAAGCAAGCCAGTAAAAAACTGGGTGAAATGCAAGGACTTAAATTGCAATAATTAATATAATTATGAAGCTTACAGCAGGACATTTAACCTATTGTACCAATATACATGCAGGCGAAAACTGGGCAGATCATTTCAATGCTTTAAAACTTAGCTTTCCGGAGATAAAGAAGCAACTATCACCGGATGCACCAATGGGCATTGGGCTGCGTTTGTCAAATATTGCCAGTATCGAGATCCTGCAGGGTAATAATTTGCTACAGTTTAAACAGTGGCTGCAACTTCATGAAGGTTATGTATTTACCATGAATGGCTTCCCTTATGGCGGGTTTCACAACGTAATAGTTAAGGATCAGGTACACGCACCCGATTGGACAACAACCGACCGTTTGGACTATACCATAAGACTTTTCAAGATCCTGGCTTATTTATTACCTGAAGGCATGGAAGGTGGCATATCAACATCTCCCTTAAGCTATAAACATTGGTTTAGCAATGAGCCAGAACTCGAAGCGGCCAAACTTGAGGCTACCAGGAATATATTGCGGGTGGCTACAGAACTTCATATCATAAAACAACAAACCGGGGCTTCATTACATTTGGATATAGAACCTGAACCCGATGGGATTCTGGAAACAGGAAGTGAGTTCATACAATGGTTCGAGGAAATTTTGCTGCCACAGGGCGTTGGCTTTTTTCAGGAGGAATTTAAAATGCCGGCTACCGAAGCTCAAAACATCATTAAAGAACATGTGAATTTATGTTATGATGTTTGTCATTTCGCTATAGGTTATGAACCCCATGAAATCATCATTAATGAACTGGCCCAAAAGGGGATAAAAGTAGGCAAGATCCAGATTAGCGCTGCACTCAAAGCGGCATTTGATACATCATCCGAAAACCGGCAGCTAATCCTATCTGAGTTTAGAAAATTTGATGAACCTACCTATCTTCACCAGGTTATTGCCAGGCTTACGGATGGAAAATTATTACGGTACCCTGATCTGCCCGAAGCATTAACAGCGACTGATGATGCCCGGGAATGGAGGGCACATTTCCACGTGCCTGTATTTTTAGAAAGCTTTGGTCTGCTCCAATCTACACAAGCCGATATTATAAAAGTATTGGGTATACAGGCACAAAACCCTTTCACAAACCACCTTGAAGTAGAAACCTATACCTGGGGCGTATTGCCCGATGCATTAAAGATCCCGCTTACCCAATCTATCATAAGAGAGTTGGAGTGGGTTAAGAATGAATTAACAAACTGATTGCTATGATGAATAAAACGGTTGTTATTGATATTGTAGGATTATCTACCGCTGTAATTGGCGAGCGTACGCCTTTTTTAAAAAAGTATATCGCACAAAAAAAACTGACTACTATTGAGCCGCTTTTGCCCGCTGTAACCACCGCTGTGCAATCAGCCTATCTCACCGGAAAGTACCCGGCCGAAAATGGTATAGTAGGCAACGGATGGTATGACCGCATTGACAGTGAAGTTAAATTCTGGAAACAATCAAACAAGCTGGTAAGCGGAGAAAAGATATGGGATAAAGCCAAAAAAGAAGACCCATCTTTTACTTCATCGATGATGTTTTGGTGGTATAATATGTATTCTACTGCCGATTATTCGGTAACACCAAGACCAAATTACCTGGCTGATGGCAGAAAAATGCCCGATTGCTATTCGCACCCTGCGGAATTGCGCGATGTACTTCAGGAAAAGCTGGGGCAGTTTCCGCTGTTTCAATTCTGGGGTCCGGGAGCAAATATCAAATCGAGCAAATGGATAGCAGACGCGTCCATGTATACTGACGACCTGCACAACCCTACCCTTACCTTAATTTATTTGCCGCATTTAGATTACTGCCTTCAAAAATTCGGACCTGATGAATCAAAAATAGCTAAGGAGCTTGGAGAAATAGACGCTTTGGTTGAAGAGCTGGTTACTTTTTATGAAAAGAAAAAAGCGCGTATCATCCTGCTGTCCGAGTATGGTATCGCGCCGGTAAACAACCCCATACATTTAAACCGTTTATTCCGCGAGCATAATCTACTACAGATCCGTGTGGAGCGGGGCTTAGAACTACTTGATCCCGGCGCTTCAAAAGCGTTTGTTGTTGCCGATCACCAGATAGCCCATGTATATATTAATGATCCGTCGGTAACCGAGCAGGTAAAAGCTTTATTAAAAACAGTGCCGGGTATTGAGTTTGTGCTCGACCGGGATGAGCAGGCCGCTTATCACATTAACCATGAGCGTGCCGGGGATTTGGTGTTAATGGCTGCTGAGAACAGCTGGTTTACCTATTATTTTTGGCTTGATGATGCCAAAGCACCTGATTATGCCCGTGTGGTTGATATTCATAAGAAACCGGGTTATGACCCTGTAGAAATGTTTATGACCTCAAAAGCCCGTGCAGGCTACAAATTGCTGCGTAAAAAAGCAGGGTTCCGATACGTAATGGATGTTATTCCGTTAGATGCCACATTGATCAAAGGGTCACATGGGCGGGTGGGTGTTCCTGAAAAGTATAAACCTGTATTAATAACCGAAAATAATGTTTCGCAGGATAGCGTTGCTCCCGTTGATGTTTTTGATATTATCTGGCAGCATTTAAACGATAAAGCAACAATTTGAATTTAGGTAGAAAATTGGGGCAAAATCTATTTTAAAGACCTTGCCCCATAAAGGCCGACTAACGATACTAAATTCGACAGCCTCTTTTAAATGATTATTTTACCACTGTAGCCTCCAGTTCAACCTTTAATGTTTCAAAAAGGCTTTTCACTTCTAACAAAGTGAGGGCTTGTTTAACGCCATGCTTAGCTATCCAATCTTGAAAAATTTGAAAGTGAGGCCAAAGCTCTGCTGTCGAAGTGGTATAGATATTTAACCTAACAATACCTTTGCATTCGTATCCGGCCTCGCTGATAACTTTTTCCAGGTTCTGCAGGGCCTGAATTAATTGGGATTTCATGTCTTCGTTACTCGATATTCCATCAGCGCTTATAGCCGTCTGCCCCGAAACATATAGCGTGCTTTCCACATGTTTTACCTCAACGGCTTGCACATAACTGCGTCTATCCTGCCATTGCCAGGGATTAATGATTCTTTTTTCCATGTTATTGGGGTTTTTAGTTTGTGCCAATACAGGCACCGTAGTGATTAATATTAATGCTAAAAGTTCTGCTATTTTTTTCATGATCGCAGTTTAAAATGTACACTGCAAAGTTGTGAATAGCACCTGGAATTGAGCGTTGACAAACCTCACGATTATAAAGTGAGGTATATCACACTAAGGGGTTAATCTGCTTAGGGTTTCGCGCGAAACACCCAGATAGGCGGCAAGGAGGCTTTTGGGTACGCGCTGTATAAGTGAGGGGTATTGTTTAAGGAGCTGTTCATAACGCTCTTTGGCGTTAGACGTTAGCCAGGATATGATGCGCCGCTGTGATCCGATAAAACCAAAATTTGCTTTTTCAAGGAAGAAACGTTCCATCTTTTGGAGACCATCGCATAGCTTCTTGTAGTTTTCGAGCGAAAGGCAGAATACCTCGGTATCTTCAACGCACTCTAACGACATTGTAGCTTCAGTCTGCGTGTAATAGGCATAAAAATCGCTTTCCCACCAGTCTTCCATAGCAAAAGAAACAATGTGCTGCTTTCCCGTATCATCGGTATACACAAGCTTTAAAAGTCCGGAAACTACAAAGTAGTGATACTTTACCGCTTCACCTTGTTGAATAAGGAACTGGTGTTTCTTAAACTTTTTAACGGTAAAATGAGTACACACGAATGCAAACTCATCATCACTAAGTGGTACTATCTTCTCTATATGTTCCCTTAGTTTGTCCTGCATGGAGTAAGCGGATAAAGATACGCCCGAAGTTAATGCATTCAAGGCAATTTTAAATTAGTTGATCATCTATTCTGATTTAAAAACCTCTTATATTCTCTAAGTTTTTTCAACCATTTCTTAGCTATTTTGCTGATTGTTAAGTATTTCCTATATTAGATAACCAATTAATCCTGTCATGCCCTACCCCTCTTTTAGTGATTTAAATGCAAATCTAATTTTAATGTATGCCCGGTTTGGTTTTGGTATCATCAATACAAACAATCAACTATAAACAAAACTAAAATGGAAAAAATCTCAACCGAAGTTTATGAAAAAATAGACAACGATCTTTACAATGCAAATGGTGATATCTGGTGGAGACCCGACACCGTACTGCATCTTTTAAAAACCAGCGTTAACCCTTGTCGCGTTGGCTATTTAAAGAAAGTACTTACCAGGCTAAATATAAACCCGGTGGGGATGACAGCATTGGAAGTTGGCTCGGGCGGGGGAATACTTACAGAAGAAATATGCAAATTAGGTTTTGAAACAACAGGCATTGAACCCTCTGAAAACTCGAGGGATACAGCCATAAATCATGCTAAACAAAGCGGCTTAAACATAAAATACGACCAGGGTTTTGCAGAAAATTTGCCTTACCCCGATCAATCTTTTGATTGTGTGGTGTGTTGTGATGTACTGGAGCATGTTATGGATTTGCCTAAAGTAATTTCCGAAATCTCGAGGGTACTAAAACCTAACGGATTATTCTTTTATGATACGCTAAACCGAACTTTTGTTAGCAAATTGGTAGCCATTAAAATTTGGCAGGAATGGAAACGCTGGGCCTTTATGCCTCCAAACCTGCACAACTGGAATATGTTTATTAAGCCCGGAGAGTTAAAAACCTTATTAGCCAAAAACAATTTAGACTGGAAAGAACACAGAGGTTCATCTCCAAGTGTTTCAATCCCGACAATGTTAGGCTATTTGCGAAAAAGAGTAAAAGGAATATGGACCTTTGCCGAACTTGGAGAGAATTTCCTTTTGGTTGAAAGCAACGATATGAATATTTTGTATATGGGTTATGC
>NZ_JBFUJG010000091.1:0-21013 GCF_056401495.1 Mucilaginibacter sp. P4_E8 | reverse complement strand
GCCAGACCGTAATGGCTGGTGGTTTTGGTGGTATAAATAGCCTTAGCCATTGAGCGGATAGCCAACTGGGTAAGTACATTTTGTTCCTTTTTGCCTTCCACATCTTCCATCAGGTAGTTTAAGGATTTGGCAGTTTCCTTGTCAGATTTGGTGTTGATCTTATAACCAAACCTTGCGGCAAACTGGGCAAAATTGGCTAATGCATCTGGTTTAGGCGAATCATGTGTACGATATACAAATGTAAATTTATGCTTGCCTTTACCCAGTTTACTCACATATTCGGATACCTTACGGTTGGCCAAAAGCATAAAATCTTCAATCAGTTTGTGCGCGTCTTTGCGTTCTTTAACGTAAACCCCAACCGGTTTACCCTGTTCATCCAGCTTAAATTTAACCTCTGTAGCTTCAAAGCTGATGGCGCCATTTTTAAATTTACGTTCGCGCAGTTTGTAGGCCAGTTCATTTAGTTTTAATATTTCATTTACAAAATCGCCTTCCTTGCTTTCAATCACTTCCTGAACTTCCTCATAGGTAAAGCGCCTGTCTGAATAGATAATGGTTTTACCATACCACTCGTTAATTATAAAGGCGTTCTCATCAAGTTCAAATACTGCCGAAAAACAAAGCTTATCTTCTTTGGGACGTAATGAACAAAGACCATTTGACAGTCGCTCTGGCAGCATAGGGATCACCCTATCCACTAAATAAACAGATGTGGCGCGTTCCAGCGCTTCTTTATCCAACGCAGAATCAGGAATGATGTAGTGCGATACATCGGCAATGTGCACACCTACTTCATAATTACCGTTTTCTAATTGTTTGAATGATAGCGCATCGTCAAAGTCCTTGGCATCAAAAGGGTCAATAGTGAAAGTTGTAATATTCCTGAAATCGCGTCTTTTGGCTATTTCTTCATTGGTAATGATGTCTGAAATTTCTTCGGCATCATGTTCAACCTCGGCCGGAAACGAAAGAGGGAAGCCATATTCAGCAAGAATGGCGTTCATTTCCGTATCGTTTTCGCCCTGGGCGCCTAATATGTGCTTAATACGACCAATTGGGTTCTTAGCTTCGGTGGGCCAGTCGGTAATTTCTGCAACTGCTTTTATCCCGTTTTTAGCCCCATTCAACTCGCTGATAGGGATAAAAATATCGTGCATCATTTTGCGGTCGTCGGGGATGAAGAAGGCGAAACGCTCTGATAGTTTTACAATACCGGTAAACTCCATTTTGGCACGCTGTAATATTTCAATTACCTCACCTTCCTTGCGTTTGCCTTTGCTTTTGGCATATACGTATACTTTAACCCTGTCGCCATTAAGGGCGTTACGTAATTTACGTGGAGCGATAAAAATATCGCTTTCAAACTCGTCATCGGTTACAATAAAGGCAGAGCCATCATTTGTCAGATCAACCTTACCTTCAATAAATGTTTTTAATTCAAGTAACTGGAATTTTCCGGGTGAAAGTTCTTTAAGGACAGATTTTTTAGCCTCATCCTTTAATATATCAAATATGATTTCGCGCGATTCCGGATCGCGAACATTTAATTTAGCAGAAACTTGTTTATAGTTTAGTGGCGTATTGCCGTTTTGTTCAAATATGTCAAGTACCATTTGAGTAAGTACCTGAACTATGGAAGAATTATTTTTCTTTTTAGACATACAAAAGTATTTGCCCAAAGATACGGAATTTCAACGTTAGGAGATTGGGGTGAAAAGTGCATAAGGCAGATCACATATGTCCCGTTTTATCCTTGCGGTATAGAAGCTATTAACCTTTTTGTATAATCCTCTTTAGGGCGATAGTAAATATCATCAGGATAACCTGTTTCCACTATTTCGCCTTTGTTCATTACCATCATGCGGTCGGATATGTGTTTGATTACTGCCAGGTCATGAGAAATGAAGATATAGGTAAGCTTAAACTCCTGCTGCAATTCGCGGATGAGGTTAAGCACCTGGGCCTGTACCGATACATCAAGTGCGGATACTGATTCATCGCAGATGATGAATTTAGGTTGAAGGGCCAATGCTCTGGCAATAACTATGCGCTGCCTTTGCCCGCCCGAAAACTCATGTGGATAACGATTAAAATGCTCAGGCAAAAGATTTACCCTTTGCAATAGCTCCAATACCCTTTGCTTACGTTTGGTATTGTTGCTGTAAAACTGGTGTACCTGCAAAGGTTCCATTAGTGATTGCCCCACAGTTAAACGTGGATTTAAAGAGGAGTACGGATCCTGAAAAATGATCTGTATATCGCGTCGTATCTCCCTGAGGTCGTTTTTTTTAAGCTTGCCCAAGTCGGTACCTTCAAAGCTTACGTTGCCAGCCGTGGGCTCTATTAAACGTAAAATGGTGCGGCCCAAAGTGGTTTTCCCGCAACCCGATTCCCCAACCAGGCCAAGTGTTTCGCCTGGATATACCTCAAAACTCACATTATTCACTGCCTTAACCACCTGTCCTGACGGGCCAAGCAAACCGGGATTAACCGGAAACCAGGTTGATAGCTGATCTATCTTTAATAATGGTATTTGTTGATATAACTCCTTTTTTCTTTCGGCTATTTCAGCCTGGGGGTAGTTATATAAAGCCCTGATGCTTTCAATAGTAGTTGATTGTGTATTTACCGTGCCATCAACATCAAAAAAATCAGCAATAACCGGGAGTTTTTTTAAATGTTGATTTGGCGAAGGTCTGCAGGCCAGTAATCCTTTGGTATAAGGATGCTGCGGATTGGTAAACAGATCAGCTACTGTGGCTTCTTCCACAATTTCGCCTTTGTACATAACCAAAACACGGTCGGCAATTTCTTTGATCACCCCCAAATCATGCGATATAAATATCAAACTTCTGCAGCGGGTGTTTTTGAGGTTGACTAAAAGCTCAATGATCGCTTTTTGAACCGTAACATCCAGCGCAGTGGTGGGTTCATCGGCTATCAGGATCTCCGGGTTACAGGAAAGTGCCATGGCGATCATTACCCTTTGTTTTTGCCCGCCGGATATTTGATGCGGGTAGCTGTCAAATATAGCTTCGGGGCGGGGGAGTTGAACTTCATTAAAAAGTTCTAAAGTTTTCTTTTTAGCTTCAGCTTTACTTACACCCAGGTGCAGTTGAATAGCCTCTGTAAGTTGAAAACCGCAAGTCAGTACAGGGTTGAGCGAGGTCATGGGCTCCTGGAAGATCATGGCCATTTGGTTGCCCCGAATGTGGCGCATATCCTGCTCAGGCAGGTTAAACAGGCTGGTATCATTTAATAAAACCTTGCCACCAATCACCGTTTGATCAGCATTCAGTAAACGCATGAGTGCCAGTGAAGTTACTGATTTACCAGAGCCCGATTCGCCAACTATACCAATGGTTTCGCCCTTTTTTAAATTGAATGATATGTTTTTTACCGCTTTAAATAAGCCGTTTCTTGTTTTAAAACTAATAGACAGATCCTTTACTTGCAGCATTATTGACCAATTATGGTAATAAATTCATCTTTTATTAAATCTTCGCCACGATACCGCCTTAGTAATTGTGCTGTAGCTACTACGTCTTTTTGACAATACGTACATATCCTGTCTAACTGGTTCTCGTTCCAGTAAACATGGCCAACCATACTGCCGTCAATATCATCTTTTGGGGTTGGTATATCAAAAATAGCGGTAAGCAGGTTGAGCGAGGTATAACTTTTATAATCACCAAATTTCCATAGTTCCATAGTGTCTAAATGTACTACCTCCCAGGGCTTTTTACCTGCAATTTGCAATTGAGGCGGAAATGGTAAACCATTGATCAATAACCGGCGACAGATATACGGAAAATCAAACTCCTTACCGTTGTGCGCGCATAAAACCAGGTTTGCTGGCTGACTAAATAGCAAAGCCGAAAATTTGGTTAGCAATTCCTTTTCATCATGCCCGGCAAATGATTTTATTCTCAGGCCGGTATCTTTCCCGCCGGTAAATATCCCAGCTGATATACAAACTATCTTGCCAAATTCGGCCCAGATGCCCGCGCTTGTGTAAAAATTTTCAGCTGTATCATCCTTGCGCTGGTTCTTTGATTTAAGTTCCCATAATTTTTGCAGATGCTCAGGCACTTGATCATGACTGCTGTACTGAGGTACAGTTTCAATATCAATCACCAGTAAATTATGCAGATCATACTGTTCAAGCATGTAGATTCAAATTTAAGAGGCAATATAATTATAGTTTTTAGTTTTGAGGGATGAGTTATGAATGAAATTGCCGTACCGTGATATTACATCAATAAAAACTCAAGACTCATCACTTATCCTTACTCAATATCTCAAAGCCAATGTTAATGGTATTGCCATTCCCATCAACCAGGGTAAGCAGGTGTTTACCAGGAGGTGGGTTTAAGGCCATTTGATGAGAATCCCTGGTTTCGCCAACGTACTGATCATCCAGGTGCCAGAATATCTTCATGCCTGGTACACGATGTGCCGCGTTGCAGATCATCCTGCCCCGGCTGCCGTCGGCCTCGAGCGGCACGTATATTTTTGCACCATCTTTAGGGTATATCACTTCCATCGCGTTACTATTCTCGGCCTGTGTACAACCATCGCGAAACGGTGGCAATACATGGTATTGGTAATTGCGGGCTTTATAATAATACTCCATAGATGGCGGCAGTACAAACCATTTTTTGTTCACCATATTATCCGGCGATTCGCAATTACCGTTTACCTGGTATTTGCCATCAGCAGATAAATGGATCAATTGGTGATAAGGGCAAACCGGGGCTTTTAAACCACTTTTAGGTACCAGCATTTCGTCAACATCATCGCAATATTGCCCGGCGCGGTAACCACTTTGGTGGCATACATTTATTTTCACCATTTCACCAACCGGCATTTCAAACCAATCGCGTGATACAGGCAGCAGCCTGAAAATTTCAAACAGGGCAGGGGCCGCCGTATTGATCCCGGTAAGACCGGGCCGGCCTTCGCCGTCGGTATTGCCTACCCACACGCCAACCACATACCGGGGAGAAATACCTATTGCCCAACCATCGCGAAAGCCAAAGCTTGTACCTGTTTTCCATGCTACCCGCTGGGTGGAACTGAATTGCTGCCATAACATCTCTTCTCCGGGCCGCATCACTTCCTCCATCGCCTGGAAGGTGTAGTAAATGGATGCAGCATCCAGCAACCCCGATTTTTCTAAGGCTGGTTTTGTTTTAGCGGGGATGCTGTAAACAGGGCTATGATAATCTGCCGGGTCATATTTACCATTATATTTATCAAAATGATTAAGCACACGGGCCATATTGGCATAAGCGCCACTTAATTCCCACAAGGTATTTTCGCCACCTCCTAATATCAACGACAAACCATAATGATCGGCAGGTTTGGTCAAAGTTGTTATACCTGCTTTTTGCAGAAAATCATAAAACCTTTCGTATTTAAACTGCTGCAGCATTTTTACTGCTGGTACATTTAACGAGCGCGACAATGCCCTTGATGCAGGCACAGCGCCATCATAACCCAGGTCGAAATTTTCGGGGTGATAACCAGCTATCAGCGTAGGTACATCGGGCAGCAGGCTATTGGGTAATATCAGACCATTGTGTAGCATGGAGGCATATAGTAACGGTTTTAATGTACTGCCGGGGCTTCGCGGGGCGTCAATCACATCAACATCGCTTTCCATTTGCGGGTCTTCACGGTGCGATATATTGCCGGCGTATGCCAGGGTAGCACCAGTTTCCACATCTAAAACAATAGCAGCAATGTTATTAATATCGTTAGCCTTTAAAACCTGGTGATGCTGTTCAAGAATATCATTTACCTGCTGCTGTAGTGCAGCATTTATACTTGTTTGGATGCGGGTATCGCCCAATGGTTTACCCCGGTGATCATTTTTAAAACGTTGCAGCAGGTGAGGGGCCAGTTGGGGTAGGGGCATAGGCCTGTCGGGCACAGGTTCTAATTCTGCCAATGCCGCGGTAGCGCTATCAATAATGCCTTGCCTGTTTAATCTGCTAAGTAATAAATTGCGCTTTTTGAGTAACAGAGCTCTGTTTCTGCCGGGATGTACTAAAGACGGGGAATTTGGCAAAACAGCCATAGCTGCCATTTCTCCCCATGATAGTTTATCAGGACTGCGGCCAAAGTAACGCCATGACGCGGCATCTAACCCAATCACATTTGTACCAAAAGGGGCATTGCTGGTATAAAGTGCCAATACCTCATTTTTATTGTAAGTGAGTTCCAGGCGCAGGGCCATAAAAATTTCCAGCAATTTATTCCAGATGGTACGTTTATGTTTGGTTGCCAACCTAATAACCTGCATGGTGATGGTACTGCCGCCACTGGTTACTTTTTTTGACAGCAAGTTTTGCCTCATAGCCCGGCTAAAGGCCAACACATCAAAACCAGGGTGATGTTCAAAACGTTTATCCTCAAACGCGATGATACATTGCTTAAACTTATCAGGCACGCTATTGTTATATGGAAAACGCCATTGACCATCCACTGCTATGGATGCACCCAATAATTGCCCTTTGTCATCGTCTATTACATAGGAGGTTGGACTTTTAAATAACGGTTTGGGCAAACAAAACCAAAATAGCAGGGTTAAACAAAACAAGAATATGAGGATTAATATTACTTTTGGTTTTTTTAAGTAAATTTTGATCCGTTTTAATATTGCTTGCATTAATATATTTTCAATAAAGATAAAATAAGCCTTATACTGCAAAAAATATGTAGTGGCTGTATAATTTGATCACAAAACAATAATGACCATACAAAAATTATCAATTATTATCCCTGCTTATAACGAAGGTAACACCATACATTTGATTTTGGATAAAATTAAATCGGTAAGCCTTACAAATGACATTCAAAAAGAGATCATTATTGTAAATGATTGTTCAAAGGATAATACCGAGTATGCTATTAACAGATACCAAGAGGCCAATCCCGAACTTAATATCCAATATTTTAAGCACGAGATAAACAAAGGTAAAGGTGCTGCGCTGCATACCGGCATATCCAAAGCTACGGGCGATTATCTGATTATACAGGATGCCGACCTTGAATATGATCCTGCCGAATATAACGACCTACTAAAGCCTGTAATTTCTGGTTTTGCCGATGTGGTGTATGGTTCCCGATTTATGGGCAGCAACCCGCACCGTATTTTGTTTTTTTGGCATACCATTGGCAACCGGTGGCTCACATTTGCTTCAAACATGTTTTCGAACCTGAATCTTACTGATATGGAAACCTGTTATAAGCTATTTGACACCAAAGTTATACAGGCTATACCTTTAACCGAAAGACGGTTTGGCTTTGAACCTGAAATTACCATTAAAATTTCAAGGGTGCCTAAGATCAGGATATATGRGGTAGGGATCTCTTATTATGGACGTACTTACGAAGAGGGTAAAAAAATAGGATGGAAGGATGGTGTAAGGGCTATTTATTGTATATTAAAGTACGGACTGTTTAAAGCACGGTAAAAAACCTTCAAAATTAACATCCCAATACCTGACCTGCTCAACTGTGATCTCGGTGGCTAAACTTGCCATATTATCTTCGTCGGGTTTAAAGCTGTTTAGCTGCCAGTTTTTGACCGATGAAAGCATGCCACTGTTTATTTCATGGCCACCGTTTAAACAGGGTATGTATTTTAGGTTATCATCCAGGCCTATTGCGGTTGCTTTGGTTATGGCTTCCTTACGTGTCCAAAGCAAATAAAAGCTGTTAATAGAATCCTGGTGCGCAATATAGTTTATCTCATCCCTGCTAAAATTGTCGGCCAGTATTTCCTTGTAGCTAAATAATGGATCCATTTCTTCTGTATCCACACCAACTTCGGTGTTTGCTATGGCTATCAAAACCCAGTCGCCGGAGTGGGATACATTATACTTTACTTTTTGATCGTATATAAATGGTTTTTTATTTGCGCTTATAACAAATTTAATAGCCGAAGCTGACCGATTAGTATACTTGCTAAGTAAACATCTTAACGCACCCCGACTCACCACAAACCTGAGCCGGTCTTTTTTTTGCACGTATCGATTGGCCCTCATGATTTCATCAGGCAGCAATACTTTAAAAAAGTCATCAATAAATGTCAGATTTGAACTGATCTTAATTCGCCAAACATCAACCTGATCGTCATTTAATTTATAATCACAATCCGTTCCACTTTGCCATTTAACATCATCCTGAAACTTAATTTGAACATTAATTAAATCCATTTGCGTTGCCATTTTTAGGAAGCTTCGTTTAAACAGTTTTGTAGTATGCTTGCAAATATTTTCATCATGGGCTTTAAAAGGAATTATAGTTCAATATAGCATTTTTTATATTGTTTAATATTAAATTATATAGACAACAAATAATAATTTAATTAATATTAACTATTACTCCCGTTAAGCCTTTTCTAAATCATACTTTCACTTCCTGCCAAATAGCAGCTACCGGCTTTTCGTTATCAGTAAGGGGGGCAAAACCTCTCCGCTGGGTTGTGTATGGCTACAATTGTAATCAGATTTGGGTAATGCGGCACAATCAATTAATTTTTCTGTTGAGAGTGATCAGGAGGTTTCCATGATCACCCAGTTATCAGGTACCCATATATTCAGATCGTACAGGAAGAAGGCCATGTTCCAGGTATCAAACTGAACCTTTGAAAATGTTAGGGATAACAATGTTAATGGAATTTTTCTTTACAGTAGCTATCAGTGCTTCGAGATAGGGTATGAAATATCTTTAAAAGATTCTGTGCGAACGAATGATTGGTAAAGACAGTAAAAACCAATAAGAAGCAGATTTTTTTTAATACTCTTATTCATTGGTTATACTTTTTCTTTTTGGAATAGTGCGGGTATGGTGCCCATAATAATTTTAAAATCTAACCAAATAGAATACTTTTGGGCATAGAAATTATCTAATTTTTTTCGCTCGCGTTCAGACATGTCTTCTTTTCCCCGTTTACTGATCTGCCACAAACCGGTTAAGCCTGCAGGACCCAGAAAGCGCATTGACCACTCATTTGAGGTTAACATTTCGGCCTCATAAACAGGCAGGGGTCTGTTGCCAACTACAGACATATCACCAACAAGGATATTAAATAACTGAGGTAATTCGTCAAGACTGGAGTTGCGTAAAAACTGTCCCAGTTTTGTAACACGCGGATCGTTCTTGATCTTCACAAATGCAGCTTTATTACCGCCATCTTCTGTTGCATATTGGTTGTTTCCTGTTGATAGTTGGGCCAGCAACTGATCGGCATCGGTACGCATTGATCTGAATTTATAAAAATCAAACACTTTGTAACCGGTACCTACGCGTTTGCTTTTATAAAATGCGGGCCCTTTTGAATCTAACTTTACCAATATGGCAATGAGCAAAAACAAAGGCGATAAGATAAACAACATGCTGCCCGATATAGCCAGGTCAATTATACGTTTACCAAGTGGCATTTTATAAGTAGTATCTACTTCTTTTGAAAGCTCGAGTAGTCTTGGTTTTATTAACTTAAAGGTAACAAGAAAATTAAGGCGCTCACGTAAATTGTCAATTAAAAAAGGTACACTGTAAAAATCATGTACTTTAAGCTGCATGGCTTTTTGTTTGAGCTCTTTATCATTTTTTGATGATAAAAGCACTATAATTGACCCATTGAGCAGAAAACTCTTTTTAAGCTCCTGAACTAAGTTGAAACATTTTCCTTCCGCGTCTATCTCCATCAGAATGATATCGGGTACTGATAAAATCGACTGATTGCCCAGATACTCCTCCAACTGAACTATAGAATCGTTATAAATTATTTTAAAATTCTCATTAAGACCTGTTAATATTAACTCTTTTAATTCCAAGCCTGCATAAGCAATTCTGACATGAGAACCTGAATTTTTGTTCCAATCAGCTGTTTGTTGATTCATACACTTGTAAAAGTTGATTAATGGCCAATTTTAGTTCGGTTGGTTTGAATGGCTTATGCATATAAGCGTCAACTTTAAATGACATTTTGCTCACCTGTTCATCCAAGTCATGCGCTGCAGAAAGTAATATAACTGGAATATCACGATAAAAACCGCTGATCTTAACGTTTTTTATAAATGATTGCCCATCAAAATAAGGCATTTGCAGATCTGATATTATCAATTCGGGCATATTTCCATCTTCAAGCCAGCCGAATGCATCAATGCCATTGTTTTTAACAACCACATCATAATCTTTCGACAGGATAAAGTTGAGTAATTTCAATATGCTTAAATCGTCATCAACAATTAGTAGGTTTTTTTTCATTTTTTTAGGGGAATAATAGTTGAATTAATAATAAAGCAGAAAACATTTGTTCATTACAAAAAAAATTAAAGAGATGGATTTTAAACTCAATTTTTTTAAAAAATAGGGTGCTTTAAAGATCAAGACAAAAATTTGATAGGTGTACGTTAAAACAACGTCAGGGGTTTGTTTTTTTAGAAGTTATTTATAAAATAATTACCCCACCGTCCATTTTAGCTTCCGTAAGCTATTACTAAATCAAAAGTACCCGAAAATGTTGATCGTCGCGATAATTTTAATTAATAACACAGCTGTATTGGAGCGTAAAGCGTAGCACATAGGCTTGCTCATATTATAGATTAAATATGCCACCTGGTTAGAAATATTTAACGATATAAATTAACTAAAAATTGGCGTTACAAATAAGCCTTAATTATGCATATAATTAAGGGTATGGATGATCATTCTGGCCTTATGGTTGATAAAGGATTTTAGTTGTTCCGGGTTATTAATCAGCTTGCTGAATAATTGATAAGATATTACCCGCAGGGTCATTAAACCAGGCTATAGTAGGGCCATTATCACCACCTTTCAGAATCCCCTTTTCATCGGTTTTAAAGTTTTCATCATTATAGACGATAAATTTTACACCTCGCCGGGTTAATTCATCAACAGTTTCCTCAACATTTTTTACCGGGAAATTAAGTATAGTAAAGGTGGCAGGCACATGGTTAGGTTTGGGATATATTAAAACAATGTTGTTTTCGTTGATCTCCAGGTTCAACAACTCGGGCATTTTCTTATCATCATAAATTTTTAGCCCAAGTGTTTTACCATAAAACTCTTTAGCCACGGTTAAGTCGTTTACCGAAAAACTGCTAAATGCTTTGTTTGCTTCTAACATAATATTAGTTTTTATTAATTATCAATTAATGAAATTGATTTTTGTTTGCATATAACCGAATATCAATCAGGCAGTACTTCGGCATTACATCCAAAATCCTTTAAAAACAAGATCAGTGCTCCTGAACTTATTGAACCCTGAATACATTGAACACGCAGTATTTTATCACAATCGTCCAGATCAAAATTTGCTTTATACATAGTAAAGGTTTTATGTATCTGATTTACCAGTTTGTTGGCATACCTGCGGGTACAAACATTGGTTTTAAATACTTCTACCGTCATTTTAGCTTATTTAGTATGCTATTTATCTGGTTAATAGAACCATGTTTTATACATGGTTCTATTTTTTTGTTTTTACTCTTATACAGTTTACTATTATTTTGCAACAAACAGCGTTGCGTAATTTTGGCGTTTTGTATAAGCGAGGAACAGAACACCAATAAGCAATGGTATAACTGTTACTAATCCCTCTGGTGCAAGGAAAGCATGAAAAAATACAATGTTGATCATGATTGGAAATAACACGACCAAAGCAAGTGTAACAAACCTGCCTGTAATAAGCGCTATAGAACATATTAGCTCAGTTATTTTAATCAATGGTATCAGGTAAATTGATGCGGCCATACCATCGTTAAATATTTTAACACTCCCTTGGGCTTCAGGTATTGGCCCTAATTTAAAAAGTACGTATGCCGACGAGAACAGGAACATCAGGCCTACCAGTATACGAACAATAATTGCTGCGATTTTCATGATTTAAGGATTTAAATTTTAATTGTTTATAATATTTAGGTTACGAATGTCGATTTTATTATTGATCAGCAGGACAGTCTGCCATCCACTGAATACCAAACTGATCTGTCAGCTGGCCGAAGTAACTACCCCAGGGGGCCTTGTCAAACGGATAAACTATTTTGCCGTCGGCAGCAAGCGCAGTGAATAATTTTCTTGTTTCCTCTACGTTTTCACCATTAATGCACACGTAATAATTGTTACCCTGAACCAATGCTTTGCCCATTTCGCCTGTGGCGTCTGTAGCCATCAACATATTCCCTTTTCCAATTGGAAAAGCAATATGCATTATTTTGTCCTTGTCAGCCTCGGGTGTACGGTCGGCTTCGAAAGTATCTTTAAAGCGCATTATCGTTAAAAACTCTCCTCCAAAAACTGATCTGTAAAAGTTAAATGCTTCCTCAGTGTTTCCTGCAAAGTTCAGATAAGTGTTGATCGTTATCATTTTAGTTTTATTTATGTGTTTTAATTGATTTAATGCTTGTTACGGATACATTAAAGATCCCTGTTTATTTATAAACCAAATTTACGCTCATAAAACAGGATACGAAAGGGGGGAATACGACACTTTTAGGGGTGAATTATGACAATGTACTATCTTTCAGCAACAAACCGGTAAAGGTAGGGAGCCTTGTGAGCTCCGCCTGTCCATTTTTTGGCAACTCTTTCCAATATTCCCATACTGAGCATTTTACGTTGAAAAGCTGCGCGGATAAGTTTTTTATTTAAAATGGTTTCATACAGGCATTGCAGATCGCCCATTGTAAAGTTTTCAGGTAACAGGTTAAACCCGATCAATTTCTGATCAAGGCTTGCCTGCAATGTTTGTAAAGCTTTATTCACTATTTGCCGGTGGTCCTGCATTAATGTAGGCAGGCTATCCAAACTAAACCAGTCACAGCTGTCTGATATGCTATCGGGTGTAGGTATTGCTTTTGTAAAATCAACAAGTGCATAGTACCCAATGGATACAAAGCGCTTTAGTAACCAGTGGTCATTACCGGGTATAAAACCACGGGCTGTCATGATGGTTTTAAGGGGGGCAGTATCGTGCCTGCTTTTATCTCCAAATACATAAAACTGCTCCAGGAAAATATTAGTTAAACCGGTACGGCTAAATAAAACCCTGCGGGCGGCTTCGTTTACATCTTCATCTTGATGGATAAACCCTCCGGGCAAGGCAAACAGGCCGGTGTTTTTATAGGTGAGTAATAATACTTTTAAATGAGTGTCATGAAAGCCGAAAATAACCGTGTCAATGGCTAAACCCGGTAAAAAACCTTCGCCGGTAACGTTCATCTCTTGCTTTATAAATTCATCACTCATTTTTATTGTAAAATTTTAAGAGCAAATAACAAAAAAATTGATGTTTTATTAAATTTAATTTATTATTGTAACAAAATGATACAATAGAAAGCTAAAACTCTTAAATTGATCATTTACACCAGTTTAAAATAATAAACCAAACCCATATGAAGAAAACGTTATTAGTAGTATTACTGCTTGTACAAATTACCGCGGTAAGAGTATTTAGCCAAACAATTAATCAGGTAACCGTTGAAAACGGGACGCTGGAAGGAGTAAAAGATGCCGGTTCATCAATCACTATTTTTAAAGGGATCCCGTATGCCCAGCCACCTGTTGGTGATTTACGATGGAAAGAACCACAACCTGCAAAAAACTGGCAGGGTGTACTTAAAGCCGACCATTTTGGACAAAACGGAATGCAGAAACCAATATTTGGCGATATGGGCTTCCGCTCAGCAGGTATGAGCGAAGACTGTTTATACCTGAATGTTTGGACACCAGCCAAAACCGGGAAAGAAAAACTACCTGTGCTGGTTTATTTTTACGGCGGCGGACTTGCAGCCGGCGATGGCTCGGAGCCACGTTACGATGGCGAAAGCATGGCTAAAAAGGGTATTGTTGCGCTTACCGTAAACTACAGGCTGGGTGTATTTGGTTTTTTTGCTCATCCGGAGTTAACTAAGGAATCACCCAATCATTCATCAGGTAACTATGGATACCTTGATCAGCACGCTGCTTTATTATGGGTTCAAAAAAACATCGCGGCTTTTGGCGGCGATCCTAAAAGAGTAACTATCGCGGGCGAATCGGCCGGATCAATTTCTGTATCGGTGCAAATGGCATCGCCCTTGTCAAAAGATCTGATAGCCGGTGCCATTGGCGAAAGCGGTGCAGGTATAAAACCAACGCTGTTTCCTATACCATTGGCTGATGGCGAAAAGAATGGAGTTGCCTTTGCAGCTCACATGAATGCAAATTCATTAGCGGCATTAAGGGCTCTTCCGGCTGCACAATTGCTTGATTCTGTTTTCAGAGCGGGGGCGGTACAAACATCAGCTACTATTGATGGATATTTACTCCCCAAATCATTGCCTGCCATTTTTGAAGCCGGTGAGCAGGCTCACGTGCCGATCCTGGTAGGATGGAACTCGGCCGAAGTACCATATCAGTTTTTAATGCGGGGTGATGCACCAACACTTGAAAATTATAAAAAGACTTTATCACAGCTTTATGGCGACCGTGCGGAAGAAGCTTTAAAACTTTATCCTGCTTCAACAGATGAAGAAGTGATTAAAGTGGCGACAGCTTTGTCAAGTGACCGATTTATAGTTTACAGCACCTGGAAATGGGCCGATCTGCAGATACAAACAGGGGGTAAACCGGTGTACCGTTATGAATTTTCGCGCATACGCCCGGCTATGGTAGCCCAAATGGGCAATGCAACGCCAGGCCTTGCCGGTGGTGTGGTGAAGGGTGATGCTGCAAAACCTGCTCCTCCTAAAATCCCGGCTGTTGGAGCTGCACACGCTTCAGAAATTGAGTATGCTATGGGCAACCTGGCCAGCAATAAAGTTTATGCCTGGACGCCCGATGACTATAAAGTATCCTCAACTATGGAAAACTACTTTGCCAACTTTATTAAAACCGGTAATCCTAATGGCAATGGTTTGCCAAAGTGGGAAGCAAATACCAGTAACAATAGCGTTAAGTTTATGAATATTGATGTTAAAAGCGAACTTAAAACTGAAGTTAACCGCGCCCGGTACCTGTTCCTGGACAAAGAGTATATGAAGTAATATTTAATTGGTTTAATAATTGATTCCTGGTTACCGCGAGGGTGACCGGGATTTTATTTTTTGTATCGGTTCTTTTTGAATATGTTAGTGCCCGATATGAGCACATTTGCAGATAGGATAATTGCCTTTAACCAGCAACTTGATTTTACCGGGACATTGCCCTTAGGTATCAGTATCATGAACCCCTTTAAGGAGAATGGGCCGGCTCTTGCTGTTTCTTCTCAATTTTACAGAAAGTATTATAGTGACGATCATCCCCGGCATTTAATATTTGGCATCAATCCGGGTAGGTTTGGTTCAGGTATGACCGGTGTTTCGTTTACCGATCCTAAAAGAATGATAAACCAGTGCCAGATACCTTATCCGGGGCCAATGGCTCATGAGCCCTCTTCAGAATATGTTTATGAAATGATTCAGGCGTTTGGTGAGATCACTGAATTTTATGAGCAATTTTATATTCATTCTGTTTGTCCGCTGGGTTTTACTATAACCGGCAGTAATGGGAAAGAAGTGAACTATAATTATTACGATAAGCCGGAATTACAAAAGGCGGTATATCCCTTTATCATCGAAAATATACAAAAGCAAATTGACCTTGGGTTTGAAACTGATATTTGTTTTTGCTTTGGAACAGGTAAAAATGAAACTTTTTTGCGCAAGCTGAATGCTGACCAGAAATTCTTTAAACAGATCATCGCGCTGGAACATCCGCGCTATATTATGCAGTACAAATCAAAAACAAAACAGGATTATATTGCCAAATATCTTCGGGAGTTTAGTAAGGCGCTTTTGTAATAAGGCCGGGATCTATTTTGTGCTGATGTCGCGCTTATGATCATCAAACTCTTTACCGGTAGCCTGGTAGTTCCTGATAAATTCAGCTAATTGCTTAAGTTCAAAATCTGTAAGTTCATCACCGCCAGAATACTGATATCCAATATCTGTACCATCTAAAAGCAGGGCACCCAGATAGCCTTTATCAAAAGTTTTTGGGCTGTCAATATCACGATATAATTTATAGGTGCCAGCATTTGTGGCGTTTCCTTTTTCTGTATTGGCATAAGCCGGATCAATGGCTATATTCATATGTGTGCCATCCTGCTTGTGTATTCCAATTGTAACCCCGCTGGTGATCATGGTATGTTATTTAAATTTTAATAATAGACAACGGCTGTGTGAATTTGTTTGGTTTATGGGTCTTAATCTATTTATCCCCGAATATTGTTTGGGGTTTGTTATAACTTTATGTTACCTTAAATTAATTGGCGTTATGCCTGTTAGGTATATATTGGATTAATTAAACTGAACCTATAATGATAAGTACTTATGATATGCTTCTGCGGTTGTTTGTAGCCGCGTTGTTAGGTAGTATAATAGGGTGGGAGCGCGAACGGAGGCATTGGACCGCCGGTTTAAGAACCCACATGATGGTTTCCCTCGGCTCGGCCCTTATTATGCTGGTTTCTGTTTATGGGTTTCAGGATGTGGTGGGTAAGCCAGGTATTTCGCTTGACCCTTCGAGGATGGCAGCACAGGTGGTAAGTGGAATAGGTTTTCTGGGTGCAGGTACCATATTTTTTCTGCGTAACGAAATTGTAAAAGGACTTACCACGGCCGCGGGTCTCTGGACCGTAGCAGCCATAGGGTTGGCTGTTGGTGGGGGTTTATATATTGAAGCTGTTAGTACTACATTTATAGCGTTAATGATTCTTTCTGTATTTAAGCTGTTTGAAAACAGGTTTTTTAATAAAAACAAATACCGGAACATAAGGATGCTGCTTTCGCAAAAACAGGTTGATTTTGAAGCTATTGAGCGGGTGCTGAAAACAAATAATATCCCGTTTAAGGAAATCAGCTTAACCGCTGGTGATGGCAACGACGAAATCAGGATCACCATTCAAAAACAATTTACCCAGCAGGAAACCGTAATGACAGTGATAGCAGAACTTAAAAAGATCAGTGGGGTGCAGGGAGTAGACTTTTTAATATGAGTAATATTCGTTTAAAAAAAATGTGCAATGTGTTTTAATACATTGCGCATTTTTAAAGTTAAAAGCCTGATAACTTGAATCGGCTATTATTTAGCTATATTAAAATTAACACTTGCCTTTTCATCTGCCGAATTGCTGCCAAGCACCAACTTATACTGGCCCGGATAAATTTTCCATTTATGGGTTGCCATATCCCATTTTTGCAAGTCCTGAACGGGGATCTTAAGCGTAACTGTTTCATCTTTACCCATTGCTACACTTACATGTTTAAAGCTCTTTAGTTCTTTAATAGGCATCCTGTCTAATTTGGGATACTCGATATAAACCTGCACTACCTCGTCACCATTCATTTTACCGGTGTTTTTTACATTAACAGCAACGGTTACGGTATCTGATTTTTTGTAGGAGCTTTTTGGTTTGCTATCAAGCGTGTAAGCAAATGAAGTATAGCTTAAACCAAAACCAAACGGATATTGAACCGGGCCGTCATAATAACGGTAGGTACGGCCTTTCATGCTATAATCCTGGTAAGCCGGAAGGTTGCTCATATCTTTGTAAAAAGTAAGCGGTAAATGGCCCGATGGGGAAACATCACCAAATACAATGTCGGCTAATGCATTACCACCCTGTTCGCCAGGATACCAGGCAAATATAATAGCATCGGCATAGGGTTCAATGGCTGATACATCAACATCACTGCCTGCAGTTATAACCGCTATAATTGGTTTGGTTTTAACGCTCTTGCGTAAGGCTTTCATAAATGCTATTTCACTGGCCGGCAGGCTCAGGTTCTTTTTGTCGCCACCACTTTCTGATAAAAAGGCATCGCCTGCTTCGCCTTCCAATACCGGCGAAAGACCAATTACTGCTATAGTTAGCTCAGCGTTACCTGCAGCCCAGGTGCCACCAAAATGTGTGGTATCACGGTAATCGCAGCCCAGGTCATACTCAACCCGTGTAGATTTGCTAACAGCGCCCGTAATACCCTCCACAAAGTTAACCACCTTGCTACTGGTACCATGGTAATTAGCTATCATGGCATCAAGCGAGGCCGCGTTGGGCCCAACCACCATAATGCTTGATACATTCGCTTTATTCAATGGTAGAATGTTTTTATCATTTTTAAGCAGTACCATACTTTGTTGGGCCACTTTACGCGCCAGGGCCAGGTGTTGTGTATTATGAATGCTATCAGCGCCATAGTTATGATAAGGGTTAAGGGTTGAGTCATCATAAAAACCCAGTTTAAATTCGGTGCGTAAAATAGCGCTCAAGGCCTGGTCCACATCTTTTTCTGTAAGCAGTTTTTGCTGTATCGCTTTTAAACCGTCGTTTTGTAAAATAGATGAACAATCAAGGTTAACACCGGCTTTTAAGGCTGCTGCTGCTACCTCAACCGCATTAGGCAAGGTTTTATGGGTAAGATAAACATCATCAAGCGCGCCGCAATCAGTAACCACATGGCCTTTAAAGCCCCATTCTTTTCTTAAAATATCAGTTAACAACATTTTATTAATGGAGTTAGGTACGCCGTTTACCCTGTTGTATGCGCTCATTACCGATTCAACCCCCGCACCAAMCAGTTCATGAAAGGCGTATAAGTAGGTTTCGCGCAGATCCTTTTCGTCAACTTTAGCGTCAAAACGATCACGGTCTGCCTCTGGGCCGCTATGTACAGCGAAGTGTTTTGCAGTGGCCGAAGCTTTTAGATAACGCGGATCATCTCCCTGTAACCCTTTAACAAATGCCGAACCCATACGGCCGGTTAAAAAGGGATCTTCACCATAGGTTTCCTGTCCGCGTCCCCAGCGTGGATCACGGAAAATATTGATATTAGGCGTCCAGAAGGTGAGGCCCATGTATTGCAAATGCCTGTCTTGCGCAATGGCCAGGTTATATTTGGCTCGGGCTTCTGTTGATATTGCAGTAGATACTTGTTTTAAAAGATCATCATTAAATGTGGCCGACATACCAATGGCCTGCGGGAATATGGTAGCTTCGCCAGCACGGGCTACGCCGTGTAAAGCCTCGTTCCACCAATTATAAGCAGGGATGCCTAAACGCGGTACGGCCTGACTTCTATAGCCTAAAAGTGATATTTTTTCTTCGAGCGTAAGCTTTGATAAAAGATCCTTTACTCTAATTTCAATCGATTGCGAGGCATCTTTGTAAAAAGGGGTTTGCTGGGCTTTTGTAGCAGCACTAATGAATAGCATAGCAAGGATGGCTATGGAGAGCCTGCTGATGTTTTTTATGGTTGTGGCCATTTTTTTGTTGTTACTTTTTGAGTTTAAAATTAATATTAATTCCATAAGTATGTGTAGGGGGTAAGCTTGCACCTTCAATTCCGGCATATTTGATATCCGGAGAAAACCCTGATTCGGGGTCGATATTGTCTGAATGTTTCATAATTGTCCAAAGATTACGACCGACTAAAGATACTGTTATACCTTCAAAAGGAGAACCGGTTAAAAAACCTTTTGAAAAAGTATAGCCAAATGTAACCTGTCTTAATTTTATAAAGCTGCCATCAAGAACATTTAATGCCGAAATATTTTGCGCCAATCCCTGGTAATACGTTTGGGCCGGTACAACTACCGTGTTTTTTTCGCCGGTTATGGTCACACCATCACCAATAACCCCATTTTCGCGGCCTGCAAGGGTTAGCTTATTTAAGCCACGATAAATACTGTAATAATTAGTAGCCGATAGTATTTTGTTCCCATACCTGTAATCGATCAGGAACGAAAGGCTGATTTTCTTAAAGCTAAAATTATTAGTTAGCCCGCCATAAATTTTAGGGACCGCGCTACCCATTGGTATACGGGGCCCGGCTATGGGCAAACCGGCGGTATCAAAAATTATCTGTCCGCTGGCATTACGCAGGTAATCATTTGCCATTATTTGAGGCCCGGACATACCTTTAACCAAAGCTGTAGCGGCATTAAGGGGCCTATAAGTACCAAAACTTATATTGGGCGAAGCTGCTGTACCATCGGTTTGAAGTATCTTATTTTGTACAAAAGTAAAATTAAAGGAGGGCGACCATGTAAAATCAGGCGTTTTAACAGGTGTCCCGTTTAATTCTACTTCGATGCCCTGGTTTTGAGTTGAGCCGGTAGCAATATAACGCCTTGCATAGCCCGAAGAAACATCAAGATCACTTTTTATGATCTCGTTTTTTGTTTTACGATAAAAATAAGCCACATCAAAGCCTAACCGTCCGTTCAAAAATTTAAGATCGGTGCCTACCTCTGTTTCGGTTAGCGTATAAGGTTTTAAGAAGAAGTTAGGCAGGCTGTCTGAAAAGCCCGCAGCAGATACACCGTTAATAGAATTATTAATGGTGTAATATTGCGATGTAATGTAAACATCAGATGGTTCACCGCTTGTTTGCGCATATGATACCCTTAGTTTTCCCTGGTCAAGGCCGGGGATATGTACAAGTTCTGAAAACAACATACTGGCCGATACCGAAGGCGTAAATATGCCCCGGTTTGAAGCCGGTAAGGTGGAATAGGCATCATACCTGCCGGTGGTATTTAATGTTAAATAGTTTTTAATCGAAAAATCTGCCGTGTAATAGGCCGAGTGTGTTTCGCTGCTTTTATAATTATAAATACTGCTTTTGGTACTTACATTACTAATATCGTAAAAGTAGGGGATAATAAACGGGCTACCGCTAAGCCTGGTATATTCATAGCTGTTTTTACGGATGTTGGCGCCACCTGATATATCAAAACTGAGCAAATTTTTAATAATATCGTGTTTTGCGCCAATCAATACATCCATATTTAGTTCAGACCGCTTGGTGTTTGATTGTTCATCAATTCCTCCTGCACCTCCGGGCGAATAGGCTGTACCTGTGGGGGTTATCGTTAGCCTGTTATCATACAAAATATCATTCCCAAGTCTGGCCTGGGCGTATAACCAGCTGGTAAAATTGTATTTTGC
>NZ_JBFUJG010000090.1:0-21328 GCF_056401495.1 Mucilaginibacter sp. P4_E8 | reverse complement strand
GGTAGTAGAGCCAATCATTCAACTGGTGCTTTTCCTTATAAGTTAAAAGCGCGTTAACCAATGTTTGATATTTCCCTGCATTTAACCTGGCATAAGATGCATTGACAGCTGCAGCCGAAAGCTCTAACGGTGTGTTTATAATGACGGATGTATCGGCCTCTGCATTAAATGTTCCTTCATAAAATTCAAAGCAAAACCGTTTCGTGCTGTCCTGTCCGTATAAATTAGTTACGGTCAGCATCAGCACAATAACAAAATATAATTTAACAGGCCTGCACATGGATAAATAATCGGTATAATAAATATACGAATAAATACCTGCTGTTACTATAAATGATTTATTTACCTCTCAAGTTAATTTGCCGTAAAAACAGGCTCCTTTTTCAAATTGCCTTGAAGGGGCCTCATGATTGGCATCACTATGTCTGGATCCGAACCCACAATCTCCAGCAATCCCTACTCCGTCAGAAACGATGTCTTCCAAAGTTGTACCGATAACTACGCCTGCTGCTGCTCCTTTAAGATAGGGTATGTCAATGTATATCGGAATGATTTGACAGTGATTCCGGAATCAGATGGTCAATGGCTCCACATCGTCTGCAATGCTGTCCTATTATAAGCGCTCAGTAGGCGCCTTTCCGAACTTTTTTTTAAATGAATGCGAGAAATGAGAAAGGCTTTCAAATCCCAGGTCGAGGTAGATTTCAGATGGCTTCCTGTTCTTTTTTTCTATGAGATGGCGGGCCTCCGTGAGCCGTTTTACCTGTAGCCACTGCCGGGGCGACATCTCAAATGTTTTTTGAAAGTCGCGCTTGAATCCCGCAAGGCTTCTCCCGGTGAGTTGCGCAAATTTTTCAACAGGAACGTTAAAATGAAAATTACTGAGCATGAATTTTTCTAAGTCCATTTTATAAGGCTCGGAAAAATCAAACAGGAAATCCTTGAGCCCGGGCATAGCATGCAGCAGTAATTGCACCGCTTCTTTTACCTTTAACATGCCCAGGTCCTTCGTTACCTTTTCTTCCGGATTATGGACATAGGGTATCACGGATTGGAAAAAGCCACGTAGAAAGTCGTTTCCGGGAATAAGAATGTTGGGTAACCCTGTGTATTTTTGCCCAGTTTCTATTTGTTCCTCCAGGGCCAACTTTCTGAGCAGGTCGTCTTTCAGGCAAATGATAATGGTTTGGTAATCCTCCCCGTCCAGCGGGGTCTTAGTAATTTCTCCCAGTTGATTTTTCCGTATCAGCAACATCTCGCCCCCTTTCATCGAAATCCTTTGACTGGCAGTCTCCAAAGTAAAATGACCCGAAACCTGTAATACTAATGTACTGTGCTCAAAAAACCCTACCTTCTCTTTTCTCATGGCCGAGAAAAAAGAGTAAAAGATTACTCCCGGGATTATTTCAGTTGGATTAATCATTAGGTAAAGATATAAAATAGGCCGGGCCTTGCAGCCCCACCCATTTATCGTTGCAGGTATGTACCGCCAAGTATTGAACCCGGCGAAAATTGCGTGTTAAGGGTATTTATGTCTTCCGGAGTGAATTCGATATTCATGGCTTGTATGTTTTCCGGCAACCTCAATCTGCGGCTCATGCTAACCAATGGCATGATATGATCGCCCTGAGCATTTACCCAGGCAATCGCCAGTTGTGCCGGGGTGTATCCTTTTTCCTTTGCCATTGCTTTCAATACTTCTACTTTTTCCAGATTCTTAATCAGATTCTCTCCCTGAAAACGCGAAAAGTGATTATGATAGTCATTGTCACCAAGGGGGGCTTTCATTTCACCGGTAAGCAGCCCTTCGGCTGTATTGGCAAAAGCTACAACTCCTACACCCAACTCTTTAGCCGCAGGCAGAAGGTCGCTTTCTATCTGGCGGTCGGCCAATGAATAACCTATTTCCAATGCCGTCACAGGGTGTATGCTATTGGCTTTGCGCAGTTGATCTGCCGTTATTTCCGAAACGCCGAGGTAACGCACCTTTCCTTCTTTGATCAGATCAGCGACAGCTCCTATCACATCTTCCACCGGAATGCTGTTATCAAGTCTGCATGGCTGATAAAGATCTATAGTATCTATACCCAAACGTACCAAAGAATAGTTGATGAAATTCTTGATGGCTATTGGGCGAAGGTCCAAACCCAACCATTGACCGTTATAAAAGATAGCGCCAAATTTAACACTGATGAAGGCGTCATCCCTTCTGCCCTTGATGGCTTTGCCTACCAGCAGTTCGTTGTGGCCAGCGCCATAAAAGTCTCCTGTATTCAGGAAATTGATTCCGTTGTCTAAAGCTGACTGAATGGTAGCTATACTTTCACCCTCGTCATTCACCGGGCCTCCCCAAACAGACGACATACGCATGCAGCCTAATCCGAGTTTAGACACGAGTGGACCATTTTTGCCGAGGTTTATTTTTGTTATATTTTTCATAGCTGATCTTTTACTTATTAATGATACAAAGATCAGCTTTATATCCAATGGCCGATTTCTTTTACGGCTCAATTTACTTGTCTGTATGGCTCACCTTTCTGTCCTCTCTTAATCGCGATGGCCGGAAACAATGCCGTAAAAATCTCCCGCAGGGTTTTCACCTGCCCTACCTTTATAAAGAAATGCAGTTCTGGCGGTAAGCCTTAACAAATTGATAATATTAGCTAAACCGGAAATGCATAAGGGGTGCCCAACATCGCCCCCGAACTGCTTCCCATCACGGTGAAAACACCATTACTGGCTAAAAGAATTATCTTTAGCGTTTACGTTCCCTTTTGCCTGGTTAATTACAGCTTACGGTCGGTTTCGGCAATAGGGGTGTCATTAAAGCTTGCAAAATGCATTTTTATATAACCATTGTCGTCAAACTGAAAAACCTGAACGCCATAGCTTCTGTATGATTGGCCCCTGGTATCATGCCATTCATATTCAGATCTTACGGCCATACGGCCCTTAAGCGCTCCCCAAAGATCCAGTTTTATCTTAAATCCTACATTTTGCTGCCATTTGCGAATCAGGAGGTGTCTGATCTCTTCACGACCATTCAAAAATTCTGTTCCGAACCGGACTTCAGCATCTTCTGAGTAATTTGCAATTACTTTTTCAGGGTTTTGTGAATTCCAGTCATTTTCTAAAAGCTGAAGTTTTTCTGCAGCTGTCTCCATATCCCATGGGGGTAGCGGGAATCTTTTTTCTGTTTTCATAGCACAAAGTTCATTATCTGCTGATCTTGATAACATGGACAAATCAGACTTTGACATGGACAATTGCTTTGCTAAGCCCAATTATGCATTTGCCCGGTCAAATCCAACTGTATCCCTGAAAAATTGAGGAGATATAGCTACATGACTTTTAAAAAAACGACTGAAATAAAATTCATCATTAAAACCCAACTCATAAGCGATCAACTTGATGGGCTTGGAAGTGAGGTATAATTGCCGTTTAGCTTCAATAATAATTCTGTCTGCTATCAGGTTTGAAAGTGTCTTGTTAAAATGTACTTTACTTACCCGGTTTAAAGCGGCTGTTGAAATATTTAGCAATCCGGCGTAATCACCGGGACTATGAAGGGACTTAAAATGCTTTTCGATAGCCTCTTTTAAGCTATTTAACATATCCGGCTTTTTCCCCGTTGGGGGCTCTTCCTGGTTTCGCCATCCAATTTTAATCCTGGAGGCATTGATGAGCAATATTTTCAGGTACGATAACAATAACTCAAGTTGGGAGATGCCTGGCCGTTGCATTTCGGATCTAAGGGCTACCATTGTCGTTAACAACAACTGCGTTTCATCAGGAGTTAAATCGATGATAGGTGATTCATAAATATTATTAAACAGTACGCCATTGCAGGAAACTTCGTTCCGGTGTTTATGCAGACAGAAAAATTCAGGATGAAAATTTATCATAAGCCCTTTAAATTTGCCTTCGGATCTGATCTTAAACGGTTGATAAAGAGAAAAGCAAATGAGACTATTTTTATTAAAAGTGTACTCTGAAATATCCGCAACAATGCTGCCGGTACCGGCTAACACTAAAATCACTGAAAAGTAATTGTATTTATTAAGATCACTAAAGTATTCATCACTTTCAAATGAGTGAACTTTAATCGCTAAGGATTTACTTTGAGGGTTAATAAGTTCAAATACATTATCGTTCATGATAAATTTATTAAAATTAGAAGCAAGCAAAGTTAGGGAAACCTGAAGCAATACAAGCCCGGTGAGAACACCAACCACAGGCCGAATTTACTGCCTGCTCGCATAATTTAATAGTTTTTATTAGTGTGAAAATCTTTAAGAATATTTTTATCAAAAACGGCTTCAGAAAATAATCTGAAACCGTTTTTGATTTAGAGAAACTTTCTCCATCGTACAGACTCGCATAATGGCACAAAGTCAATACCTAAGACCGTTATAAAAAGGCCCAAAAAACAACCCTGCATAGGCCGTTTTTTTAAATATAAATATTAGCGGCCTAAATACCCTTCACCTCGCCACCATCCATTCTGATAGCTGTACCGGTCATCCACTTTGCGGCAGGCGATACTAAAAATGCCATTAATTCTGCAATTTCTTCAGGCTCTCCATAACGTTCGATATGTGATTCTATCAGAAATTTAGATTTCGCTTCCTCCATCGTCATATGATTGGCTGCCGACCATTTCGTCAAAAACCCAATACGGCGATTGCTCATTACCGGGCCGGGTAATACGCTGTTCACCTGCACGCCATCGATGATACCCTGTTCAGCAAATGCTTTTGCAAGCGCAACAATCGCTGCGTTGATAGTAGCTACTGCCGCAAACCCGGGTTTAGGGTCTTCGGCAGAATTGCCTGATGTCAGGATCACCGATCCTTTCGAGGCTTTTAAGTAAGGCCAGGCCTTAATCGTCAGCCGGCGCGCGCCATGGAGCTTCATTTCGGCGCCATCGTTCCATTGTTCATCCGTCATTTCAAACAGGTGAATTTGTGGCACAGCCCCGGCTATGTTGACCAGCGCATCAATCCGGCCAAATTTTTCGATGGTTTCGTTGATCACCTTATCCACCGCTACTACCTGTCTTAGATCTGCCGCAATGATCAGCGGCTCTGCCCCGGCGGCTTTAACATTTGCAGCAGTTCCTTCCAGTTCTTCTTCCCTCCTGGCCACCAGTACCAGCCCCGAAAAGTCTTTTGCCAGCCTGATGGCGGTCGCCCGGCCAATCCCGGCGCTTGCGCCGGTTACTATCGCAATTTTTGTTTCCATAACAGATTTTTTACTTATCAATTATTAACCGTTTGTGCTGTTTACTTTGGCAGCTTCTCTAAAAAGTGAAGTATTTCTGCCCCAATCTCATTTACATGGGTTTCCAGGGCAAAATGGCCGGTGTCAAAAAATTTCACCGTAGCGCCCGGAATATCCCGTTTAAATGCTTCAGCGCCCGGTGGAAGAAAGAATGGGTCTTTATCGCCCCAGGCAGCAAGCAATGCAGGCTGCTTGTCGCGAAAATATTGCTGGAACACCGGATATAATGCCACATTGCTGGCATAATCTTTAAAAAGATCAAGCTGTATTTCTACGTTGCCCGGCTGATCAAGAAAATGTTGATCAAGAGTATAGGATTCAGGAGCTATCAAAGTTTCATCAGCTACCCCGGTAAAATATTGCCATTTTGTACTGCCTTCCTCCACCATCATTTTTAAAGCGTTGCGGTTCTCCTCTGTTGGTTCGGCCCAATACTTCTGAATTGGGCTCCAGTTCTCGCTTAAGCCTTCCAGATAAGCGTTGCCGTTTTGTGTGATAATACCGGTTATTTTTTCGGGGTTGGCAACAGCAATACGATAACCTACCGGCGCGCCGTAATCAAATACGTAGATCGCAAATCTTTTTAGCCCCAGCTGATCGATAAACCCCTGGATATGTTCGGTCAGGTTATCAAAGGTATACGCAAAATCCTGGTGACCCGGTTTATCGGAATAACCAAAACCGGGCAAGTCAGGTGCGATGACATGGTATTGCTCACTTAATATCGGGATCAGGTTTCTGAACATATGCGACGAAGTTGGATAACCATGCAGCAATAATACCAGTGGCGCGTCTTTCGGCCCTGATTCGCGGTAAAAGATATTCAAGTCATTTACCTTAGCATTGCGATAATTTACTTTTGTAGTTTTCATGATTGTTATATTTAGTTTAGTATATAATTCGTGACAAAACAGACCACTCTGTTTTTATTTATTTAAATTTTTTTATCCTAAAAAGGATTTGATGTTTTTAGCAATATCGGTATGGTGTTCTTCTAATGCCAGGTGGCTGGTATCATAAACATGGAGTTCCGCTGAAGGAACATCCCTTTTAATCGCTTCGGCTGCAGACACCGGGAAAAAAACATCATTTTTACCCCAAACCAACAATAAACGCGGCTGTGTTTCTTTGAGCCACTTTTGCCAATTTGGATATTCAGCGATATTAGATGCATAATTGTACAGCAAGTCTAATTGTATGTCTTCCTGACCGGGGCGGTTCAGGTAATGCAGCGCACTGATATAGTGGTCTGGATTAATTTTGCCGGGATCCTTTGTACCGTTCAAAAAGAAAAGTTTGATACCGTCTAATGTCAGCAGAGGTTTTACCAGTTTCGTGGTTTCCTTGTTCCGGTTTTCAAGGAAAGGGGCTGCCTCCTGCATCGCCGGACCCAATCCCTCTTCATAAGCATTGGAGTTTTGCAGAATGTAATTATTAAAAATGCCTGTCCTGCGGGTTGCGATGCGAAAAGTAATTGGGCCGCCATATCCAAGTGCATACACGTTTGGCTGTTTCAGCTCCATCTTTTCTATGAATTGCTCTATCGTCAGAGCGATGTTCTGAAAGGTGTATTCATAGTCTGTTTTGTCGGGGATGTCGCTGTTGCCAAATCCCGGAAAATCGGGCGCTATCAAATAATAATCATCTTTCAGGTCATTCATCAGTTCCTGAAATGCGCCCGAAGCATTTGGCACACCATTAAGTAAGATGATCTGTTGTTTGGCTTTATCCCCAGCCTCTCTGTAAAAGATGTTAATGCCATCCACATTAACCTTTCCATAACTAATTGCTTGTGTTTTCATTTTATGGTTTTTAATTTCTCTTATCTATAGGTTGATTTCTTTGATAGTTCAAAGGTATAAAATTAATTTGAAAACAGACAAGTCTGTTTTCAAATTATTCTAACTTTTCTCTTCTTTTTTATATTTAAACATGTTTTAATAAATATGGCGGCTGTTTATAATAATTTATGGACTACTTCACGGGCAGAAATTACCGGCCAGGTGTCATTGTGCACTTTATTGCCAATCAGCGCTCCTTCAAACAACACGTAAATTTCATCTGCCAGTTCCTCTTTTTGAATTGGTCTTAGGATCTCGGCAAAAAGCCGGCGTACGCCATCCTTTTGCTTTTTTATTTGACGCCTTACTACTTCAGCATCTTTTGGTACTTCAGAGATGATATTTAAAAAATTACACCCATAATAATCTTTTCGTTGTACCAGTTCAATGAGGTAATCAAAAACGCCCAGCACTTTATCTTTGGCCTTAGTATGTTTGTCGGCTGCGGCTTTTAACGCTTCGTCGGTGGCCGCACCAGCCGTTTCTAAATAAGTCATTAATATCTCTTCCTTTGTCCGGAAAGCAGTATACAGGGAAGATTTTACAACACCCGATTCTTCAATGATCTGGTTAATACCGGTATTGCCATATCCCTGTTCGTAAAATAAACGTGACGCCGTATCAATAATGGTTTGTCGTATCGAATTCTTTCTCTCATTGCGCATGATCAAAGATAAAATAAGTTTATCAAACAGACAAGTCTGTTTTTATAATTATTATTCTTAATTCTTTTATAAAGTTGAAAGAAATAGCCAATGATGCAGGAAAAGGTGCTCGAAGTTTTATCAGGCTTTTACTAAGTGTACAAAAAAAGGCTTCAGAAAAAATCCTAAAACCTTTATTTTCAAGTCGGGATGGCGGGATTCGAACCCACGACCTCCAGCACCCCATGCTTTCTTGTCAGCCTTTTTGATTAAGCAAAAACCGCCATATTTCGCTCTAAATGCACTTTTAGCCTTTTCGCCCTATTGTATTTTTAGTTAAATTTAGTTATTTTAGACCCAAATGTTAGACCTATGTTAGACCTGATTTTACTAAAAAAATGGCCTAATTTTTGTCTCAAATGTAGTTTTTAGTGGTTGAAAATAAACAATGTTAGACCTATTATGGCGATTAACATCAAAATAATTCTACGAATTAATAAAATCCTGCCAAATGGCGAACACCCAATTGTGTTTCGAATAACGGAGGAAAGGCGTAATTATGAGCTTTCTACGAAAAGGTCTTCTTCGGTAAAGGACTGGGATGGGCGTGCGCAGGCTGTGCATGCAAGCCATCCCAACCACAAGCCTATCAATGCTTTATTAAACAATATTAAAGTTAAAACAACACTTTATTTCGCAAGCCTTCACGACGACCAGCAACCCCGTGTTATTGCTATAAAAGAAATAGTTGCGCGGTTGACCGGAGCCATACAGAAAGCGCCAACAAAAAAGCTACTGGAATTTTTCGATGACGAAATTGAAAGGTTGAAAGGCATGGATAGGTTAGGGTATGCTTCTGTGCATGTAATGACCAAAAGCCGCTTAAGTAAATACATGAACCATATCGACATGGCTTTTGAAGATATTGATTTGAATTTCATCAGAAGATTTGAGGATTGGATGATAAAGAAAGATATCGCTGTGACAACAAGAAGTATTGACCTTCGGACGTTCCGCACGGTATGGAGAAACGCAATGAAAGAAAAGCACTGTAAAGAAAGTCACTATCCATTCAAGGATTTTGCGTTTTCCAAATACAACAATCCAAAGACGAAGAAACGGGCGATCACCCAGGAGCAATTTCAAAAGATTGCCAATCTTAAACTGGATGATGACAAACTAATCAACTCTCGGAATTATTTCCTGTTTAGCTATTACTGTAGAGGGTTGAATTTTACTGATTTGGCTAATCTGAAATGGACAAATATAATTGATGTTAATCTTAATTATATAAGGGCCAAAACAAAAGAAGAATTTGACTTCAAATTACACACCGAGGCATTAAAGATATTGGCCTACTATAAAATATTGGAAGGAAACAGCGACGACGGTTACATTTTCCCGATACTTTATAAACGGCATGCCTCTGTTCGCTCCAAGCGGGACCGCCGGATGAAAATTCTCAAGCGGGTGAACCAGGATTTAAAAACAATTTCCAAAAAAGCCGAAATCCAGAAGAACATAACAACCTATGTTGCCCGGCATACCTATGCTACAACACTTAAAGCGAAAGGACTGACAATCGAAGAAATAGGGAAAACCTTAGGACACGACAGTACAAAAACCACCGAAATTTATCTGGACGAGATAGGTGATCCTCTATTCGATGATCGCATTAATGAAAGTATTTGATTTTAAGGCCTTGCAAAACTTTTATTGAAATGATTCTACAACATCACCTCTCATCTGATTATCTATCTTTAGCAGCCTTATCGAACATTCATTTATACATAAATAAAAAAGACCACTTTTTAGAGCACATTGGGGAAGTCCTTTATGGTTAAGAGATGATTACATAAGTAAAATCGAGGCTCTGAGAATCGTTTATACTCTGCTCTTCCAAACAATTCGTGTCTTTCCTTAAACAATAAGATAAAAGTTACTTGTAAACATGCAAAAGATGGCTTTTAGGACAGTTTTCTGTCTAAAACAATTTGTGTCTTTTAGTAATATTCCGGAATTGTTAATAAAACACATCGTTCCTTTGGCTACGTATAGAGATAAAGGCATTACCCGCACTCTTCAAACAAATCGCCACCATCTAATAAAACAAAAGATTATACAACGTTAGTCTTTAACGTTAAGGATGTGTAATTCCCTCAACGTGAATCTTTATAAGACTTGTGTGAGGCATATTTAATGTTTTACCTGGAGTTACCTGCAAATAATACTTAAGATAGCTATTCATAACAGCTTGTGATCCATAAATATACTGTTCCCTGAATGATTCACCCGAAAAAGCAATTAAGGGTTCTCCATAATGCAATTGCCCCTTCTCATCAACATATACAGAAAATGAATAATAAAAATTTGTATGTGCTTTATTGATAATAATATTAAATGTTGGATTAAAATAATCATCTGAAGTGTCGAAATTATTAAAAAGATCTCCTTCCGCYTTCCATTTTTCTACTTTCACTGATGGACTTTTACTTATCAACGCAACCGGTTGTCTTGCTGCAAAAGCCTTTTTTATGTCGGTATTAGCTTTGATAACTAATGATCTGATAAATAAACTGTCTTTTCGACTGACACGCTTCAGTATAGCTGTATCACTTCGGAGTACATTTTTTACATAATTATCAGCGTAAAAGGTCATGTAAGTCCCAGCGCCTGTAATGTCGACACTATCCCCCTCGGCTTTAAGCATTTCCAGCACGAGGCTGTCTTTATTCATCTTTCTTACTTTTAGCCAAGTTCTGGCTGTATTAAAAACAGAATCATACCCACGTGTGAGCGGAAAATTGCAAAAGCGTTTGTTACCGGGGCTATATATACTTACCGAATCATCTGAAACGAAATTTACTCTCCACTGAGGTTCTAACTGGTAACCATACTCACTAAATGATAGGCCATCTTTTTGACGACGATATATCTCTGTGTAACTAATTCCTTTTATTGATTTAAAGGTTACCCGATCCTTTTCGCCATTATGCTTAACAATATGAGGATTATTATTGTTGCAGCCGATAATTACAGTGGCATTGATTAATAATAGCGTTAACACCAAGGTCATTGTGTTTTGCTTCATGAACAGCGTTTTAAATAAGATATATTTTGGGGGGTCTATTGAGAAGCCGGTCCAGTAATGGATGGTTTTAAGAAACTGCAAGTATATGGTAGTTTTGATCTTTAGGACTTTAAAATATTATATCCTTTAAAAAAATCTTGTACGCATGATTACCTTCATTTTGCTAATTTATTCATTTCGCAAACTGTTCACCGGATTGGCCATACCAGCCCTGATGGTTCGGAAACTTAAGGTGAATAATCCCGTTAGCAGCATCCCTGCGCCGCTGATAACGAACACCCACCAGCTAATAGCTACGTGATCGGCAAAGCTTTCCATCCATTTATTTACAGCATACCATGCAATGGGCGTTACAATGATAAAAGCCAGTAAAATAAGCGATATCAGTTCGGTTGATAGCAGGGTTACTATTTGAGCAACGCTTGCGCCAAATACTTTGCGGATGCCAATTTCCTTTGTTCGTTGATTAGTGGTGTAAATGGCAAGTCCTAACAGTCCGAGGCAGCTAATCAATATTGAGAAAGCTGTTGCCCAGGCGAGCAGGGTTGATGTGTGTTGTTCCTGGTCGTAAAATCTGGCTATCGTGTCCTCATAAAAAAAGCAATTCAAATCAAAATCATCGTCGGGATAAGCCTTCTTCCAGGCCTTTCCAATATTTGTAATTGCGGTTTTCCATTCGTTGCCGCCTGGGGTTTCAGGTTTCAGGCTAACATGTAACGTCGTCATTGGCCGATGGGTTGGATCGCCAGATGTTATGATTGATGGGTAAATGGCGGAATGCAGGGATCGCTGATTAAAATCGGCAACTACGCCAATAATACTCATATTTCTGCCTATGCCAAACCAATTCAACTGTTTCCCGATAGCATTATGCGGGTTATTAAATCCTAATAATTTAGCATAAGTATTGTTGATAAGGATGGCTTTTCCGGTATCGGCTTCGGTTATGTTTCTGCCGGCAAGCAGTTTTAGCTCGTATATTTTGATATAGTTTTCATCACCAGACTTAACTATTATTTCTTCTGTTGTAATTTGCTTTTTTCCATCGTCGTAAGAAATGCGTGTCCTGTTAAACATATCAGCGGAAGGTGGGTCACTGCCCAAACCCACAAGGGCAACCTGGGGCATCGATCTGAATTCGTTCAGCAGTACCTGGTTGCTGCTGGCCTTACTGGTATTCCAGGGGGTATTAATAATCAGGATAGCATCCTTTTTAAATCCGAGATTTTTATGTAAGGCGTAATAAATTTGCTGACTTACCAAAATGGTAGCCATTATAAAAAATTGAGCTACAACAAACTGCGAAACCGTAAGCGACTTGCGGAGCCACGCGTTTCGTGTTTTATTGCTATTATCCTGAAACTGGTTTTTCAGCACCGATGCCGGCTTATAGCTCGATAACACCATTGCGGGATAAAAACCCGACAACATACTGATCACAATAGTTAAAATCAGCAGGAAAAGCATGACATCCGGTTGCAGTATATTGGCATGAATATCAGGGGATATTACGTCGGCAAACATTTTTAAAATAATTGGCGCAAGCAACATCGATATGCACACCGCAAAGCCTGTTATAATAAATGTTTCGCCTAAAAACTGAACCATTAATTGCATCCGGCTGCTGCCCAAAGTTTTGAGTATCCCAATTTCTTTTGCCCTTTGGGCGGCCTGGGCGGTGGTTAAATTCACATAATTGATGCATGCCAGCAATAACAAAAAGGTAGCGCTGGCCAATAATCCATAAAGCGTTGTTTTGCTGGCCGGCGACGAAAAATAAAAAATATTATAGTCGGGATTGAAGTGAATATCATCCAATGGCTGCAAGGCCAGATTCACGATGGGGGCAGGCGCTTTTGTGTTGGCTGGCGGCGTACGATGTTTCCTGAAAATGGTCTCAATCTGTTTTACAATTCCGGCTGCCGGGGTTCCCTGCGCCAGCTTTACAATAACCTCCGATTCGGAATTGATCCTACCCCAATTGTCTATATTCAGATCAGCGGCTAAACCTTTATTAGTCGTGGCGGTACTAAAGGAAATAAAGTCGTGAAAGGTAAAGTCGCTATTTTCGGTAAACGTTTCAACTACGCCACTAACGGTTGTTTTAAGAGTATCATAAGTAACTACTTTACCAATCATTTCATGATATGATAATGAGGGGAAGTAAAGCCTGGCTTGTTGGGATGTTAATACTACCTGATTGGGTGCGTCAAGGGCGTGTTGCGATGAGCCAGCCAGCCATTTATAATTAAAAATTTTTAAATATTGCTGATCGGCAAGTGTTATCCTGTCCAGGTCTTTAAATCGCTTTGGTGAATTTTTATCTTTGTTGATATAGACAAAATGAGGCGACAGCGTCCATAGCGGCGTAATTTCTTCTATTCCTGTGGTCTGACTTTTAATGGCCTCAGCCAGTGGACCGGGTAAGCCACTCGAATATTGTATGTGCCCCTGAACTGACATGTTCATCACGACGCGGTAAATCCGGTCGCTGTCTTTGTGAAATTTATCAAACGTAAAATCGTAGTGTACTACAAAGTAAATAGCCAGGAAAGCGCTTATACCGACGGATAAACCAATGATATTTATCAGTGTAAATAACTTATGCTTCCAAAAACCGCGGAATGCAATTTTAAAAAAATTTTTTGTCATAAAGGTGCCGGTTAATTTTTCATGTGCCCACCCTACAGGGTTTACATGGCTCAATATTAGCGGCATAGGCTGGATAAAACCTCTCAAGTTATAAGATGGGAGAACTTTTTGCAGGTGGTTTTTATATTCTAAAGGGGTTTTGCCTGTAAACTGCTTAAAAACACGATGAAAGCTGCTTTGTGAATTAAAGCCAGACTCATACGCAAGACCAAGCAGCGTGATATGATCATAGGACGGGTCCTGCATTTTGAGCGCAACCTCTCGAACACGGTATTCATTGATAAAATCGTTGAAGCTTTTTTTGAAAACTGTATTAATAATTCGGGATACTTCATGAGTATGCAATCCAAGTTTTTCAGCAAGAGAGCTGAGGCTTAATTCCGCATCCCGGTAATGCCCTTTCTCCTTTACTTCTATTTTTAACCAGGAGCCTTTTTGCTTCAGATCTGCCGGTAATAATGGCTTTAAGGTGGTATCAGGCTTCTCAAAAGTTTCTGCTTTTAAATGAATCTTTGCAGCAATCCAAATGATCATGGATATGAAAAGAAGGTACAAAGGAAAATAATACTGTGCTCCTGATTTATCATGGTAATAAAAATAGTCAACTGCTGTAAACGGTATCCATAGTAACCATAGCATACCGAATGCGGTAAGCAAGCGATCTAACCATAGCAACTCGTTCCGATACCGGTCGCCCCCATTAAATTCCAATCGCCGGTAAAAGCTTCCTATCTGCCTGTGCGCCAGGTAAAGGTAAATGGTGACTGATACAAACGCCAGCAGTTGCAATACCGGGTTCAGTTGCTGAAAGGCCGGCGTTTCATAAGTAGCTGTACCAGTATTTATACTATCCCTAACTTCCAAAGCCTGGGCACCCAATTCCACCAGCAACGGACTAAAATGCAGCAGATCTTTAGACCGGAATTTATATTCCGGCCGGGTTATTTTAAGCACGTAAAAGAAAATAAGGGGGCCAAGAGCAAGCGAAAATTGCAGCGGCAGCCGGCTCCAATTAGTAATGTAGGTTGACAGCCCGATGTCTATACCTAATATCCGGGCTATCCACAAAACAATCGTAACCATTGCCAGGGCCAAAAGCCGGTTTGCAGGGCGGCTAATCCTTTTGGTAAACCATAAAAGCAGAATAAAAGTGAGCGCGATAAAGATCGTACCAAAGAGAGCCAGGTCGTAGGTATTAAGATGGAAAGTATATGTATCCATTTGAAATATTAAAATTCAATCGCTCCTACAAACTTATAACTTACTGATATTTAAAGCAGGTCAAATAAATATTAATATTTACAAATTTTACTGTAAATTATTAAATAATGCTCCAAAAATACGTCAAAGAAAAAAGAGGTTATTTTATATAAAAAATAACCTCTTTTGATAAACAGCCACTTTTCAGTGTCCCCGCCTTTAAGCGGCCTTTTTTTTATATTTTACACTAAATCCAATTCGTAAGGATTAGAAATAGTCCTTTTACCGAAACGTTTCAGTAGCTGGACTTCATTCGTTTCATTTATTTTTTCCTTTTCCATGATCTCCTGTACAGCAGGCTGCTTCAATCCTGGAATACGTGTTTGAAAGAACGGCCAAAGCGTTTCGTTACGGTAAACTTTATTAAGATCCGAAAACCCGATGATCCTGTTATACTCCTCCGAATGCTTTTTAAAATCTTCTGTATATTTAAATTCCCACGACCCGTGGTCACAATGTAATATCCCGATCACTATGTTGTCTACCTTTAATTCAAAAGTAGCATTTTCATCCTCAGGAAGCTGAGCTTCTATCTGCTCATTGTTCTTCGAAAAGAACCGTTTGAATGCTTTTAACATATTAAATCTCCCTTATTTTTTTAAATCTGGTGTTGATGACGTAGGTTATTAATTCAGACCGCTCTTTGATAAAGAACGGAAAAAAATCCTTTCTTAACATCAACAATATCTCTTCCTCTCTCTCTAACGACGCCAGTATATCAATTGTTTCCCTAAACGCTTGATTTTTGTTTTTCAGGAAGGCCATTAGGCCGAAATGGTCCACTTCCTTATCCCCCTCTATACTTATGCGAGGACAGGCATCATTGATATATCGTTCCAAGTGCTTGCCACCGGACGACTGCATCTTTTTCCATTTGATCAGTGTCTCATCACTCGCATTCCAAAGTAAGCCCCGCGCTGAATCATATACCGGTGCAAATCTCGGCAATTGATTTGACTTTTTCTTGGTCGCTATTATACCCCAATTGTAAAAATGGCGGTCATTATTGCCAACTAATGCATCAAAAGCCAGCATCCTGACCAGTTCACTAACGATTTTTTCATGATTGCGCGGGAAAATGGCAGTCAAGGCATCTTGTATAAATTCAAAAGTGAACAGCTCCCTGGCCGTCTTTTTTTCGTCGGCGATCTGTTTAGCCAACTCCATGTCCTCAAGGAACTCACCGCAGATCTCAGCGCCGTGGATCAGTGACTCATTTTTAGTCAGGAAATACCTGCTTAGAAATCTGATCTGGTGATTGATCTTGCATAACATGACTTCGTTCATCACTAGACCCATCGTTTCGCCAATACGATTGATCATGAATTCGATCACCGACTCATGCGGATACCATTTTTCCGCTGTCTTAGCAATGTACGGCACCCAGGTAAGAAAATTCACCTTTCTGATACCACTATCCTCACGGTAATCATAAACTCTGATAAACTGCTTAGGTGCATCTCCATCGAGAGGGAAATTTTCCACAAAGTAGTGCTTGTTCTTAACGGACTCGATCAGCTTTTCGTTGTAAAGCGTGCCTGAGCAATTCAGCGACCTTTCAATACGTAGTTTGGTGGTTAAGTCGGCGCTCATGAAATTTCTGTGGAATACCCAAATATACGATCAATTGGTTCAACAATCAAGTGACCGTTGAATTTTTAAGGGCAATCAGAATCGAGTGTTCGGACACACGTTTGCAATCAAATAAAAGTTGACCTAGTCAATTCGTCAGCGCATTTATAGTTCCAGCAAGCGCAACAATTCTCTTCTGTAAGGGAAGTGGGGTTAATGAATTGTTCGCTCTGATTGTTTAAGCTTCCTGCAACCGGCCACCTTCTTTAAGTTCAAAATTGAATGTTCGTCTTAAAACCATAGGACGCTGATTACAGCGACTTAGAAATGTATATAACACCGAATCAAAGGAGTGGCCAAAACAAGCGAATATTTTGTGATTTAAAAGCACTCAATTAATCAGCAGTTCCTAAATCCTAAGTTGAAACATCATAAATTGATTTTTTTTTCCAAATTTGCGATATACTCAGGTTCGTTGCATGTATTTCTTAACCCTCAAAGCATTCCATCCGACCGCTGGTATCAATACCGATAACCACAGTAAATACCCATTTCTGGAATCAACAGATGGATTATTCGAACCGGACGATCTTGAATTCAGTTTTTATCCGTCCTTTCCTTTCGAGAAAATTGAACTCAATGAGGGACAGCTTTTTTATGTGAGCGAATCCAATGTGCTCAAAGTTTTTAAAAACTCAGGCAGTGGAAAGAACAAGATCCTGGTTAACAATATTAGACCAATTGAAGAAACTTATACGAAAGAACTAGCATGGTTGTTTTATAACGGTTATTCGGCTGGTATGGCTCAATTTTACGAGGAGATCGGGCAGACCTTTTTATCCCTGGATCTGGAGCAGAAAAAACAGGCTCTCCGAGATTTCATTACTTACTGCCATGCCAATCTATATTTTGAAGGCTTTGCCATTCCGGAGGTAATTTATGCATTAGGCTACATACAGGCATCGCTTGTGAAAGGGTTCCAGGAATATAGCAACCTGAAAGGCTTGAAGGAAACAGAACAAGCACCGCCGGTTGTTAAGGTTTATCCCGTGGTTAAAATGCCTGAGTCGGAAGTAAAACCGGAACCGGTAGCTGAAGTTCCCGCAGAATCTGGACCGGTACCAGTACTCCCGGAGACACCAGCGACCAATTCGCCGGTCTGTATTCCTCTACGATATCCGGCCGCCGAGATATTTGACCTTTGGTGTGTCTTACTGGACGGGGGGCTTTGGCAATTGATGCAGGTGCCACAGGCTTTTAGCAATGAAGACGAGATCAAAAACTTGCTGGGAAGGCTTTTTCAATTAGATGATCAGGAACAAATTTGGGTAGTAAGCAATAGCACACATTTTTATCAAATGGCACCGGGYTATCAAAATCTGTTATGCCTGTTGATGCATGCTACTTATAAGCTGAACACAATTTATCTGAAAGTACCGCAGATGAAATACTGCGAGTTGCTTAAATCCAACTTCTCTCCCTTTGATACCTACGAATCAGTTGGTGACATTCAGCGGAACATGACCAAGAAGAAAGATACCGCTATTGGTTTTGTGCATAAAAGCAGCGGAACCTATGCTAAAAAAGCATACGAAGTCTTAAAGAAAGTACCCACTTATCTAATCAAATCCTAACGACGTTCAACTTCGTTCACTAACGTTGGGTTATTTTCATACTCTTTTGTGTTCATCAAATTTTTTAATTTATGAACGCAACATTTGTTACTACCCTATCGACACAAGAGCTCCAGGAGCTGATTGAGTCATCTGTCAGAAATGCGGTACACTTACAGCCGCCCCGCCCGGATAACGAGGACGACACCTTGCTGGATACCAAAGAAGCAGCAGTCCTGATCAAGTACGAGGTCACTTCACTTTACGGGCTGGTGAAAAGAAAAAAGATCCCTTTTTGCAAAGTAGAAGGCAAGCTGCTTTTCTCCCGTAAGAAACTATTGGCATGGATCGGCAGCGGCCAGCAGGCCGTTGCGCAATAACTACCGTTATGGCTGATCAATTCTTTCCCTTAAACCAACCGGGTAGCTACATCCGCGTGCAGACTTCGTATTACAAACGGACCCGGCAACCGATGATTACCGGCGGCTATACGGACGGCTGGTTGCTTTGGTCATCGGAAACACTCAAAAAGGATTTGAGTACGGATGCGATCAAAAAGATTCGCAAGTTCGATGCGTATTGCTGTGTACCGAGTCATACCGATTACCGGGAAACCATCGGCAACTATTTTAACAAGTATCACCCTTTGGAGTTTAAGCCCGAGCCCGGTTCCTGTGATACCATACTAGATTTTCTCAAACACATATTTGCCGAGCAGTATGAGCTGGGGCTGGATTATATAGCTCTGCTTTATACCAGGCCAGTCATCAAACTGCCGATATTGTGCCTGGTATCCAAAGAACGTAAGACAGGAAAGACAACGTTCCTTGACTTATTGAAAGTGATTTTTGGTAACAACATGACCTTTAACGGGAATCATGATTTCCGCTCGCAGTTCAATTCCGACTGGATGAATACACTGATCATCGCTGTAGAGGAAGTGCTGCTGGATAAAAAGGAGGATTCGGAAAAGATCAAGAACCTGAGCACCGCTAAAGTATCCAAGGTGGAAGCCAAAAGCAAGGATAAGCGGGAGACGGAATTCTTTGGCAAGTTCATCCTTTGTTCCAATAACGAGTACAATTTTATTGTTATTGAACCGACTGAGACGCGGTACTGGGTAAGGAAAGTGCCGGTATTTGAAAAAGAGAATATTCGGCTACTCGAACAAATGACAGCTGAGATTCCCGCTTTCCTGTTCCATTTATTGGAGCGGCCTTTATCAGTGCCAGTGGGTAATACCCGGATGTGGTTTTCCGAGCAGCAGATCCGCACGGACGCTTTACTCCGCGTGATGCGGAATAACCGAAACCGGCTGGAAACGGAGCTGCTGTTATTACTCAAAGAGATCCAGGAGCAAGACCCCGGTCAAAAAATGTGCTTCGCCAATAAAGACATTCTCGACCTGCTTAAAAAGAGCATGCCTCGTCTGACGCGGCAGGATGTATCGCAACTAATGCAGCAGGAATGGGGACTGGTGCCAGTACCAAATAGTTTAAGCTATTCGACCTATTGTTATAATAACCTCAACGAATTGGTAACAGTCGCCAAAACAGGCAGGTATTATACCATTACGGAGGAGTGGCTAAGGCAGAAGTTTGATGAGTCCGGCTAAGTGCGCATTTATCGAATTGCTTATCATGGTGTTATCGGCTCATCATCTTTTGATGAGGTACGATGAGCAATGATGAGCGCGATGAGCAAACTCATCAAAGCGGAAAACCATGATGAGGCGATGATGAGGATATAAATAATTTATTTATAAGTAATTACGGGTGTAGCTCATCATTCATCATAAAAGCAGGGGTACCCTTCCCGTATGGCTTGACACCTGCATCATTTAATTACAACTCTTTAGATTTTATAACATGATACGATATAACTGTAAAACAGCAAAAGAACTTTCTATTGTAGATTACCTGGAACAATGCGGCATTCAGCCGCAAAGCGTCAAAGGTCATAACTACTGGTATTTATCACCACTGCGGGAAGAAAAAACCGCCTCGTTTAAAGTAAATACTAAGCTCAATGCCTGGATGGATTTCGGCGAAGGAGCTGGTGGTAATTTAATTGACTTGGGAATACGCATGCATCATTGTTCCGTAGAGGAATTCCTGGAGCGTTTAAATAATGACCATCATAATTTTTCTTTTCATCAGCAAACGTCGCAAAAGGCAGAACCCCAGCAGGAAAACCAAGTGATTATTACCGGCGTGAAAGCACTTAGTCACCCGGCCCTGATCACTTACCTGGAATCGCGCGGGATTGATCCGGCAATCGCAAACCACTATTGTAAAGAGGTCAACTTTACCATCGGCAGCAAAGCTTATTTCGCTATTGGCTTTGCCAATCGTTCGGGCGGTTACGAGCTGCGGAATAACTGGTTCAAAGGCGCATCGTCTCCCAAGGATATTACCATCATTGACGGTGGGCATAAAGCCGCCATTGTGCTGGAAGGGTTTACTGATTTCCTTTCGCTTCTGCAACTGAAGGGCGTTCAATCTCAATCGGATTTTATCATCCTAAATTCCGTCGCATTGGCCGAAAGGGCGGTGCCCATTTTGAAAAGTTATCCGGAAGTTTTCCTGATGCTCGACCATGACAAAGCCGGGATTACAGCTGCGGAAAAGTTGCAGGCGGCCGGTATCAGCATCACCGATTCATCGGGTTTTTACCAAGGTTTTAACGACATCAATGAATACCTGGCTGCACAAAAACAAGCTTCTTTGCAACCGCAGATCCGGCGCAAAGCGACGGAAGAAAGGAGCCGGGGAATTGGGCGCTAAGCTAATTTTGGGAATGGGTTACGGATACCGGTTTGCGGTATCCGGCATATATCCAGATAACTGTATATATCACTGGCCCATTTTCTGGATCGTAAGGAGCGAGTTAATGTTTTTGCTACACAAAAACCCGAATCCACCCCGCTGGGGTGATTCGGAACTCGCTCCCGTTGGTCGGTTTTTAAAGCATCAAAAACGAAACGAACACATGACAGCAACTACTGAAAATAAAACAATAACAAAAGTGCGGACACCCGGTAGACCGAAAAAGACGATCAGGCGGAGTGACTTTTTAATGGTACGCTTAACCCCAACGGAAAGAATCCTGATCGAGGGTAGAGCGAAAAATGCCGGGCTGAAATCCAGTGAGTGGTTTCGAAGAGCTGCGAAAAACGCCACGGTTTTCCCGCGCTTCACTGTAGAGGAAACCGGCTGGTTCCGGATGTTGGCGGGGGTAGCAAATAACCTTAACCAGTTGACCCATCTAGCGCATGTGGCAGGCCTCTTTACGCTTGCTATGAAATGCCAGACCATACTAAAACAGGTAGAAGAATTATTAACTAAACTCAGCAGCCATGATGGGTAAGCC
>NZ_JBFUJG010000089.1:0-21328 GCF_056401495.1 Mucilaginibacter sp. P4_E8 | reverse complement strand
TGGTGATACCACTGGCAGATGGCCGGTTAAAAACACCCCCTATCCTTTAAACGGTGCTATTTTACCGTTTAAGCGTGTGGTAGCTTTTTATGGTAACCTGTACTCTAAAAAGATGGGTATTTTGGGCGAATTGCCACCTAAAGAAATGCTGGCCAAGTTAAAAGGCGAAGTAAAACACTGGGAAAAAGCCGATCCGAAAACACCGGTACAACCTGCTCTGCATTATATTGCCGTTGTGGCACAAGGCGATGGCGGAAAAGATGGCAAATACCGCTACCGCATGCCGTTTAAACAAATTGACAGCGTTTTGGTACTGGCAAAAAAAGCACATGCCATTGTGTTTTTAGATGTACAGGTAGCACTAAGCAACATACAGGCCGAATTGCCATTGTTTGAAAAGTATCTGGCTATGCCACAAGTACATTTTGGTATGGACCCTGAATTTTCTATGAAAGATGGCAGCAAACCAGGTAGAAAAATAGGCACTTATGATGCAGCTGACATTAACTATGTTTCGGGTTATTTAGCCAGCATGGTTAAAAAATATAACCTGCCTCCAAAAATTTTAGTAGTACACCGCTTTACCAAGAAAATGGTTACCAATTACAAGAACATAAAATTGCGTAAAGAGGTACAGGTAGTAATGGATATGGACGGATGGGGTGAGCCAGATTTGAAAACAGGCACTTATCGTTATTTTATAAACCAGGAGCCGGTTCAGTTTACAGGCTTTAAGCTGTTTTACAAAAACGATATTAAAAAGAAACCTTTCCACATGTTAACACCTGAGGAAGTTTTATCAAGATACAAACCATACCCTATTTATATACAATACCAATAGGCTTGAGTCATAAGTCTTGAGTTTTAAGTCTTAAGTCAATTAATATTATATTTTTTGACTTAAGACTTTTTAATTTTAGATTTTTGCCTTCAGATTCAGAACTTAAGACTATGACAAAATGGGGTATTATAGGTTGCGGGCGCATTGCCCATAGGTTTATGCAGGGCCTTCACGAAGTGGCCGGTACCAGGTTGGTATCGTCATGGTCGCGGAGGCCCTCTACCGTTAATGCTTTTGTGGAGCAGTATGGTGGTATTGCCTGCACCAGTGTTGAGGAATTGCTGGCCACTGATATTGATGCCGTTTACATTGCAACCCTTCCCGATAGCCATGCGGCCTACAGCATAGCCGCGTTAAAAGCCGGCAAACATGTACTGTGCGAAAAGCCGGTAACCGTTAACCTGCCCGAACTGGAGCGGGTGCTTGCCGTAGCAAAAGACTGTAAGCTGCTTTTTATGGAAGGTATGAAACCGGCATTTTATCCTTTATACACCCGTTTAAAAGAGCATCTTATTCATGACCCAATTGGCCCGGCTGGTTATGTACGTGCCGGATCGTCAGTAGCAGATGTCCCCGCAGATCATCCCAATTTTAGTCATGAGCTGGTTGGCGGCGGGTTGATGCAAATTGGTATATACGAGGCTTTTTTGGCGATTGACTGGCTTGGCGACCTGCAGGATGTGCAAGCAATGGGCCGCTTTGGCAATACGGGAATAGATATGTTCACCGTATTTCAAACCCTTCATGAGGGAGGTTACTCCCAATTATATGCCGGCTTTGACCTGCATGGCAAAGGCGACGCGTTAATAGCCGGTCCGTTAGGGCATATCACCATCCACAAAAACTGGTGGAACCCGGCCCGCGCTACCATTGATTATCTTGACGGCCGTACTATTGAACTGAGCGAACCATTTACTGCCGGTGGCCTCAACTATGAGATAGCACACTTTTGCGATTTGATAAAAGCTCACGAAACCGAAAGCCCCATCATCAGTCACCAAATGTCAAGACAAATGATTGACCTGATTGACAGGGCCCGTGCAGAGATAGGATTAAAATTCTCTTCCGAAAAATAATAAGAGACGCATGTGATGCGTCTCTACGTAAATGTTGTAGAGACACATGTAATGTGTCTCCTGATTTCTTATAATTTATTGGAGTTAAGTACCGGGTTTTGGCTGGCGTTTACCTGGTAGGTATAAATGGCGTTTTGCTCATCAACTTCCACTATACGGTACCCTTTGTAGTCGGTACCCCAGTCGCCGCCAATGTGCGAATCAAAGAAATGTGGAAACTTACCGGTATGACGCACCCCATCAAGCAAATGATCATGTCCGTGAAAGGTAGCCTTAACATTTGGATAGCTATGCAGCAGGTCGATGGTTTCTGGACAATCCACAAAAAAATCATCCTTTTGCCACTTAAATGGTGCAATGTGCAGTATCACAAAAACTATCTTTTTATCGGTAAGCTTATCAAGCGAAGCTTTGATAAAGGCATTGTTGGGGCAAACATAGGTGCCTTTTGTATCGGCAGTATTGGCCAGCACAAAGGCAATATCACCAAACTCTACGGTATATTTATCCTCATACCCAAAGTTCTTTTGCCAAACAGCAGCATCGGCAAAATCATGGTTACCCGGTATGGTATGATAAGGTACGCTTAGTTTATCCAAATAATTGGTTTTTATTTCGGGCAGCAAATCAGGGCGATTATGCACCAGGTCGCCGTTCACAATCACCATATCCAGGTGATTTTTGGCATGATCCGCATTGAGCCATTTCACCATATTACCGGTATTGGTAGCATAATCTGTTCCGGGCTGACCGTAATGGATATCAGATGCCAGGGCAAACCTTAGTTTCAGCTTGTTCTTTTTATCTCTCTGATAGTCATTATTAACGTTTGCAAAAGTGTTAACAGCAGGCAACAAGGTTAAAGCTGCAACACCTGCCAGGCCAGTGCCAATAAATTCTCTGCGGGTAGTCATAGGTTAAATTTTTAAGTAAATGTAAGGTATGGGTGTTAAATCAAGGTTAAGAATGATCAAGTAACAGGAATAATATAACAAGCTGGTGCTTAGAAAAACATCACAGGGCTTGCGTTGGGGAGATCCTGCTCGGAGCAAAACAAAACTTGTCATCCTGAGCGACAGCGAAGGATCTATTCGGCGATATGCATAGCGATTAATAGATGCTTCACTACGTTCAGCATGACAAGTCTACTCTATCGTTTGTAATCTGCCTACCTCAACCCTTTCTCTTTCAAATACTTCACCAGCGCGGCCGGGTGATCGGTTTGCAAGCCGGTTAAACCCTTGTCCAGCGCTTTATCCCAATCAGCAGGGCCTTCGCCGGCGCTTTGAATATCGGGCCAAACGGGGATATGTTTACTTTCCGCAAATTTCACCATATCTGCGTTATACTGTTTGTAACTGCCGTCCAGTATATCTACCTGGTATTTATTAATAAAGCTTTCCATACCTGCAACATTTTTAACACTATCGGGCAGGCTCAGCATCAGGGGCATTTTGGGGGCAGCTTTACGCCAGCCGGTAAATTGTTCGGCGCTGTTAATATAAACCAGCACCTGTTTTTCCATACCATATTGTTTGATCATTTGGTAAGCAACAGCCGGGTCGGCAGCTTTAAAATCAAGGTAGATGTTGATCTTGTGTTTACACAGTTGCAATATTTGCTTAAATGTTGGTATACGGTAGATTACTTTACTGGTGGTGTCTTTGCTTTTTACCTCAAGCTGTTCAAGTTCATTTAACGTAAGGTCTTTAACCAGGCCTTTGCCGTTGGTCATGCGGTTAACATTGGCATCGTGCATACTGATCAGTTCAGCGTCTTTGGTGGTACGCAGGTCGATCTCTACATAATCGGCTTCATTTTTAATGGCCTCCTGATAGGCGGCAAGGGTATTTTCGGGATATATCACATGATCGCCGCGATGGGCCGCCACTATGAATTTATGTCTGGATACCGGTGCAGGGTTGGGCTGCCAGTTATCGCCCTTGTATAGTAAAAGGAGTATTGTTGATACTAAAAGTAATTTCATGTTTGGTGGTTTAAATCCTCATTAATGAGCAACCTGTTTAGTCCTTATCAACTACCTTCGCAGGTCTTTTCTGTTTATAGTGATCTTCCCGTTCGCGGTCTTCATCATCCATTTCGGGTCCTTTTTCAATTTTACGCCAATCAATGGTTTTGTTGTACCTGCTCATCGCCTTTTGTGGATCAAACACCCGGGTATCGCTCCTTACAAATGTATATGGGCTAAAATCGGGCTTATCTGTAAAAAAGTCCTGCAGCAAAGTAGCTGTAACATCATATTGATTTACATAAGGCACATCCAGTATGTTATAAATGGTTTTTAATATCGACCCAAAGTTGGCATGTGTGTGACTCACAAATCCCTTTTTTACATAAGGACCGGCCAGCATCAATATGGAGCGGTGCGCGTCAACATGATCAACGCCACCTTGAGGGTCATCTTCGGTAATTATTACCAGCATGTTTTTCCAATATTTGGTGCGCGATAAAAAATGCAGTATGCGGCCAACTGCCAGGTCGTTATCGGCCATGTATGATTGCCTGTAAGGATACCCGTCATTAGGTCTTACATCAGCTCCATGATCATTGGGCACCTGCATGGTGATCAGTGAAGGCATTTTTTTCTTCCCTTTGATCCACATTTTGGTAAACTCACCCTCAAACTGCTCCATCCTAAACTGGTCGGGGATGTTGGTATTAAAGCCGGCATAGTTATGGCTTGTCCTGGTAAACAAGGCTTTTTGCATAGGAACCATTACCAGGTGGGCCGCACCAGTGGTTGTATCCTGCCATTCTTCGCGCACGTGAGCCGTTTCATTAGCCTCGCCAAAATTGTAAAACGCCACGTGCTTTCTTTCCAGCGCCTCCCAGAGGCCTCCTGTTTCGGCAAAATCCTCAGGGTCCATACTTCCGGTTGATCCTGGAAAGCGGCGTCCGGGTGCTTTTGAAAACAGTTTTGCCGTTTTGTGTACATTGGAATTTGCCTCTACCCACTCATTAGGGATTACACCCATCATCCAATGGTGACCATGTATGGAGGCATCGCTATCGCAATAATAGTTATCTGAAAAAGCAAATTGTTGGGCCGCTTTAAGATGGTTGGGCGATACTTTTAATCCCGGAAATTTCACCCGTAAAGCATCGGGCAATGTATATTCGCAGTTTACACCAAACCGGGCAAGGGTACTATCGCCCCTGGCATTTTTCAACTGCCCGAATACTTCATCATAAGTACGGTTTTCTTTAGTGATGTAAACAATATATTTAATAGGTGTAGGCGATGCGCCCGGCAAAACCGGTAATGGATTTTTAGCAGCAACCGGAATAGTTTTACTGGCGAAAGTATTATTGATAACCTGTTTGGTATACAATGCCAGCTGAGCCTGATCAGGCACCGGCACTTTTTGAAATGTACCTAACTGGATATCGCCAATATAAGTACCCTGCGGCGGCGAAACAAAGCCATGACCGCCATTGGGGCCGGCACCATAGCCACGGCACGAGGTAATATACATTTCCTTTTCATCGGCTGATAACCTTACCCGCGAAGTTCCCCAGCCGGTAGGGATTAATCCTTTGGTAGTTTTGGAGGGTACGTCAATTACTGCAACGGCATTAAAACCCAGTAAGGCAACATATAAAGTTTGTTCATCCTTGCTCAGACAAATACCAAACGGCAGCAGCCCGCGATATTTATCAATGCGTCTATCAACCTTTATAGGTATATCGCCTGATAGTTTATGGTTCTTGTAATCAATAATAGTAACATTATCATTGGTGGCATTAGTTACATAGGCATAATTGCTGCCCACAGCAATGGAGTTTGGACTTGCGCCACCAGTTACCTCGGCATCTTCCAGCATTTGACCTATCTGGTGACCGGTTTTAAATTTGTCGATCACTTGGTTGGTAGCCAGATCAATAGTGAACACGCTCATGGCCTCGGGTGCCAACGGGTCGCCAACACCGGGGATCTTTCTTCCTTCAATTATGGTTCCTTCGCGCGATTCTTTGGTATTATCACCATAAGGGTGTTGAGATATCCGTATAGAATCGGCATTTTGAGGTGTGGCCCCGGTAATTAAGGGGTACGAATACATGCCCACATTAGCCACAAAAGCCGTTTTTTTATCCGGACTTAAAGCCAGGCCGAAGGGTTGGCGCCCAACATTAACAGAGGCGGTAATTTTTTTTGTGTCAAGATTTAACCTGACTAAACGAAAGTTACCACGGTCAAGCACCAATAACTCATTATTTGCCGGGTTAAGCTGAAGGTCTGACGTAAAACTATCATCATATTCCTTGTCTCCTACTTTCCCGTTTAATGATAATGAATCTATCCGCTCAAATTTTTCCGCATCATAAATAATAACAGCCCCATTATCGCCTCCGCTCAAATACAATGTTTTGGAATCCGGCGAAAAAGCCACACCCAGGAATGATCCATTTGATAAGGGCGATTTTATCTTTTTATCATAACTGGGAACCCTTACGGCGTTCATGGAAGACAGGTCAATAATTTCAATAACCCCGTTGTGCAGCGTTACCGCCTTTTTACCATCGGGCGATATAGATAAGCCAAAAGGATCATGTGTAATGCGGATAGTATTACCAGCAGGCGTTATAAACCTGCCGCTCGGCAAAACGGAGGTGCCGCTCTGGTTAATTTTACAAAACTGGTCGGCCCCGGGTACCTGTAAAATACTAACTTGCTTTTGCGCGAATGAAACCGCATAAGTACTTAAACAAATAGCGAGCGATACAAGAATTTTATTACTCATGATAATAAGTTGTTAATTTCAAAAAAACTATTTACCGGTAACACTGCCTATGGCATCGCCAACCTCATGCCCGGCGGCTGCCTTAAAATCAAAGCCCAGAAGTTTGGCAATTGTTTGCGCAAGTTGTTTGTGGTATGTTGTTACTGGCAATTTCATTTCGCCTGAGGCTGGTGTATCGGGGCCTAAAACTGCAAACCAGGTTTGCTCAGAGTGCGGGGTTTCTTTACCATGATCGCGCCATTTGGCTATAGGTACATCTCCCCTGCCGTGGTCGCAAGTGATAATCAGGGTAGTTTTGTTTTTATAAACCGGGTCGGTTTGTACGTACTGCCATAATTGTTTTATATAGTCGTCCTCCTGGCGGGTACGATCCAGGTAAAATTTGTAGTTGCCGGCATGAGCCAGATCATCGGGTTCATCAAATGCGATATACAGCGCACGTGGCTTAAACTGCTGCAGGTACGTTTTTGCAAATTCAAAAGTCAAAAAATCAATCCGGGTTGAATCGCCAAGGTAATGAGGCGCCTCGTTTTGCATTTCATTTAAATGTTTTAAACGGTCATTCATGCCCGGTACTGTTAACGGCATATATCCTGAGTTGTTCAGCAAGCCTGAGCGTTGGGTGTTCAGGATCTGCGTAAACCTTTCCCATGATGAAAACGCGGCTACCTTATTTTCAAAGCCTTTTTGCTTATTCAAAAACTCCAGCACATTCATATTAGGGTTGGTAATAGCTTCATTGGTGTTCATCCGTGGATCAGCAAAGCCGCTGAAGATCTCGTTATAGCCAGGGTATGAAAAATGATACGGGTTGGCCACCTCATCCTTGCTGCCTATATCGCGATTACCGTATAACTGGCCCTGCTGCACAATAGCCGACCAGAAGAACGGCATCAGCATTTTACGGCGATCGTTAGCCTGGTTTGTCCAGTAATGTTTACGTACCGCGTCCTTATCATCGGTATCATGCGAATTGATCAGGGCAGAGTCGGCACCCCGAAAAACTTCCTGCCACCGTAAACCATCAATGGTTACTATTATTACATTTTCGGTTTTATGTTGCTGCGCAAATAATGCAGAAAAAGCCGCAGAAAGCACCAGTGTTAAAATTATTTTTTTCATAGGTTTTATTTTATCCAATAAAGGCCTCCCGAAATATCGGGAGGCCTTTATTAAATTCAATGTTTATTGTAATATCCACAGTTTATTGTAATATCCACATTACACCGTTTATATCATCCTTACCGCCAAATTGGCTGCTCAGGGCTTTATTATAATTGGTAGCATTTACAGTTCTTTCTGATGTTGGGTATTCAAAACGCAGCGCTATACGACCGCTGTTACCTGTACCCGGACCAGTTGTAAAGGTTGGAACTTTGGTACGACGGTAAGTAAAATACGACTCCAAACCTGAATGACGGAAAAGCGCCAGGTATCTTTGCTGTAATATTTGAGTAAGACCGGCTGCACCACCTGTATATTTTACAGCATCCTGCGCGTAGTAAGTAGTCCAGTTTACAGTTACAGGGAAAGTATCATAACTTGACAGGTCTGCAGGGCCTTTTGTTGCACCCGGACGGTAAAAGTAAGCTGAGAATATACTTGCACCCGCAGTTGTTGGGATAGCATAATATTGGAATGATGCCTGTATACCTTTAACATAGTAGGCTTCGGCATCGCCTGTAGCCCATCCGCGGTTAATGCCTTCGGCAATGTTAAACATCAATTCGGGATAACCTATCTGTACGCTTGGTTCACCGGTATAGGTTGAATAAAAGTGTTTACGATTCATAAACGAATAGCGCTGCAGGGTAGCGTTATTGTACATCACACCAAGATCAAGACCCGGATCGGCGCCAACAAATGCATCAAAGCTGGTTGGACTTTTCTTTAAAGTATCTACAAGATAACGTGATGGCTCGGCAGTTACAAATACCCGTGGGTCCTTTAACTGTGTAAGTAACCCAACATAAGTTGCCGACATATTTTGCCTTGAACCATTTTGCCCAAAGTTGTCAGGGTTTTGTGGGTAATAATTACTTGGGGTAACAAATTTATATTGCAGATTATCATCAGAGCTGGTCATCAACGGATATTTGGTTGCATTGCCAATGATGCTTGCAAACTGTGTTTTCACATCAATATCCGCTGTTTTTTTGCTTAACGCAATCAGCAGCCTTATCCTGAATGTATTTACTACTTTTTGCCATTTAGTAAGATCATTACCCAAATAAATATCATTGGATAAAGAAGCGCCAACACCGGTACCACCTATTKTAGGATCTTTAATCAGTTGTGTCATATCAGTATTGGCACTTTCAAGCCAGGCTAAACACTGAGTCATAACCGCTTTTTGAGTATCATAAGCAGGTGTAAGGTTATCCAGGCCTTTTAAAGCATCAGTCATAGGGATATCACCTTCTTCCAAACTCATTTTACTAAAGAAATAAGCCCTGAAAAATTTACCCAGTGCCTCATAAGGATTAACCGCTGCGCCACCCGATGCGACAGCTCGTTTTTCCATATCTAATACGTTTTTAAGCGTACCGTAGTAATTATCGCCACCATTTGCAAAATCATCGTAGCGGTTATTACCGTAATAATCATAGTTATATAAGTAATACTGGGCATATATCTCGTTTTCGGTTTGAGGCATGTCAACCATTTTATTCAATACACCATTAAATAACAGCGATGCGGGAACCGTGCTGGGCACGTTATTGTTTTTGGTAAGGTCCTCAAAACTCTTTTTACAACCTGTTGCTGCCAATACCATGAATACCGGCAGTACGTAATTAATAAATATCTTTTTCATAATTATTCAATTTTTAATTAGAATGATACATTTAAGTTTACACCATAGCTACGTACTGTTGGCGATTGCAAAACAGTGCTTGAGGTAGCATAATTGTATTGATCTAAATCCACATCCTTAAAGCGTTTGTCTTTATAGAAGTATAATAAGTTACGGCCGTATACCGATAACGATGCCTTTTTGATGAATGATTTATCCATCCATGCTTTAGGGAAGTCATAACCAAGCGTTACCTCGCGCAGTTTGGAGAAGGTTTTGCTCATTAGGTTTGACTCATCAACGTTATAATATTTACTTACATAATCCTGCACCAAAGCGGTTTGCTTGTTAGGTGAATATTGCAGCGCGGTGTAGTTTGATATTTTACCGGTTACAGGATCATAGTTGATAGATGCTCCGTTTGATACGGTTACACCTTCGCCTATATAACTACCGTTGTAGCCTGCTTTACCAAAGTTTTGCCAGTCTTTATAACGGGCATCGCCCAGTGCCCCGGTAGCGGTTTCAATATTTGCACCACCACGCATGGTTTTATTGTGCATGTAGTCAATAATAACACCACCAACTGATCCGTCAAACTGGAAACCGAGGCTAAAGTTGTTATAACGAACCTTGTTACTAATACTCCATGCATATTTAGCATTCTCGTTACCCAGGTATTGAGGAACCGGTAATGCCAGTGGCTTACCAGCAGCATCATTAATGATCTGTCCTTGTGGGGTTCTTGCAAATGCGGTTCCGTAAAGTTTATCGGTACGGTCGCCGTTTTTAAAGAATGTTTGATAAGTATCCTGTCCCGGAGGCAGCTCCTCATAAACATCTTTAAAGGTTGATACGTTAACCAAAATATTCCAGGTAAAACCGCCTAAGTTCCTGATCGGCGTACCTTCTAACGAGCCTTCATAACCTGTTTTCTTGGTTTTCAAAGCATTCAGGTACAAAGTTGTATAACCTGTAGCTGTTGATATGGGGTTAGCCAAAATCTGCGGACCATCAATATATTGGAAAGCCGTAGCTGAGAAACCTAAACGGTTCTGTAAAAATTTAATATCAAAACCTTCCTCGTAGTTAACACGGGTTGAGGTTTTTATATTGGTCTGATACAAAAAGTCAGAAGCAGAAGCTGCAGGCTGGCTGTTGTAAGGCTTGCTGGTTAAGTAAAATGGATTAAGCTGATAGCTTGGACCATTATAAGGTGAGTTATAAGTACTACCATAACCAAGCGGGTTCAGGAACAGCGGATTTGAATTTGGGTTGCTTGTAGTTGTTGAACCACCATATACCGAAATGGCATTAAAAGGAGCCGGCCCGATAGTTGAACTTGAAGCATCGGCTTTTACAGTAGAATATGATGCCCTTGCTTTTAAGAACGATATAACCTCAGGCAGTTTAATGTAATCAGAAATTACAGTTGCTGCCGATAAGCTTGGGTAATAATAAGTAGTTACATTTTGAAATGCCGATGATTTATCAACACGGCCTGTGCTTGATAAGGTAGCATATTTACCAAATGTAGCATCAATTGAATAGTAACCGCTTAATACGCGTTCCTGTGAATTAAAGCTGGTTGATTGTACCGCGTTTTTTGAGTTGCTAAAAGTATAAACTTCAGGTACGTTCAAATAATCTGTTGATGTCCAGCTGGAGTTATAGTTAAAGCTACGCAGATTTGAACCCACCAAACCTGATAAGTTCAGGAATTTTTTAATGGTGTAGTTATAGTTAACAAACAACTCGGTATTGTTATCAAACAGGTTACGGCGGTCTTCGCGGTAATCGCCCTGGTTACCTTCACGGCCGTAAGGGTGTGCCGAAAATGGCAGGTCTTCGGTACGTAATATGTTGTAGGTATTAATTTGCGAACGTAAAGTTGCATTCAGGTTATCATTGATCTTGAAATTACTTGAAATGTAACCGTAAACATCATTTTTGTAATGGCCCCTTGTCCATTTTTCAGTTAATAAATAAGGGTTATGGTAACGGGTGTACTCAGCAAATTGCGATTGAACACCTTCTTTACCCGGCTGCCATATGGCTTTAATATCAGGTGCGTTAATGTCCCAGTCGGCACCTGTCCAAACAGCTATATTATAGATGATACTGTTAGGGCCATATTGTACGTCAGGAAAATTATCGGTTGATTGTCTGTTAAAATCAACGTTGGCTTCAAATTTCCAGCGTGAAGTTGGAGTAAATGACGCGTAAAAGTTAGCGTTTGCTATATCCAGATATTGTGACGGGATATAACTGGTTTGATGTTGTTGTGAAACCGAAAACCGGGTTACATAAGTGTCGCCAACTGATCCTAATGAAATGTTGTTATTGGTTTGATAACCGGTTTTCAAAAAGTTTTTCAGGTTATCCTTACCCCTTGCCGTATACGGGGTAGCCTGGCGCACACCATTAATAACAGGGCTGTCATACTGTGGTATTAACTGACCGGCAAAATAAGGACCCCAAACGTCATAATCGCTATCTACACCACCCGGTGCACCGCCCTTACCATCAACAAAGGTGTAAAAAGTATTTTCGCCCGCGCCAAATGAATTTTGTGTGCGCGGGAATGCCAGGAAGCCGGTGTTCATAACCGTACTGCTGTTTATATCAACTGTTAAGCCTTTTTTGTTTTTATCACCTTTTTTAGTGGTGATTAAAATAGCACCATTTTGCGCGCGGCTACCATAAAGGGCGGCAGCAGCAGGGCCTTTTAACACGGTATAAGTTTCGATATCATCAGGGCTGATGTTATAGGTATCGGTATTGATCGGAAAACCGTCAACAACGTATAATGATACCGCGTTACCCCTTATTAATACCGAAGGGTTACCCAATAACTCGGCTGATGGGCCTACTGATAAACCGGCCACTTTACCTGTTAAACCTGTAATAGGGTTTGGGTCACGAGCGGTTGTTACATCAGCGCCGTTAACGGATTGTAGTGCGTAACCAATGCGCCTGGTCTCTTTTTTAACACCCAACGCGGTTACTACAACCTCGTTTAGGGTTTTACTGTCACCGTTCATACTTACGTTTATAACGGTTTTATCATCCACAACCACATTCCTGGGGGCATAACCAATAAAAGTAAAAATAAGGGTTTGACCGGCATTGGCCGTAATACTGTAGCGGCCTTCCACATCAGTAACCGTACCTTTAGTCTGTTCTTTAATTCTTACACTTACACCGGGTAATGGTAAGTGGTTTTCGTCGGTAACAGTACCGCTTATTTTGGTTTGTCCGAATAAAATAGATGGAGCAATACAAAATAATAAAACCGTGATAAGGGTTTTTAATTTCTGGTAAAACTTGTTCATCTGCTAAAATTTAAAGGTGAAGGGGATTGATTTTTCATTCAGCAATACTAAACTTTGTTTATTATTAGTAAACTAATTTAGTATTAAGCAATGCTTAATCTTATGTTCACCCTGTGTTAAGCAGGCGATTTTTGTAACGGCAGAATTACATGTAGCTTACAAAAACTTAATATAGAAGATCAACTGTTTACCAGTTGCAAATGAGTTAATGCTATTGACTTTAAATAATCTATGTTATTTACCGGTACATTCATCTCTTTGGCCATATCATCCCAGTAGCGTAGTTTTATAATTAACTCAGCATCTGGATTAAGTTCAAAATCGGTAGCTTCATCTTCGGTCATTACACCGCCCTGAAATTCGAGCGTGGTTTTACTGGCGTCAGACAGGCAGTCATAATATTCGGGATATTTATAAGTAAGGTATCTTTTAGCGATCACATGGCCCTGTACCAGATTAGCCACCCTTTCAGAAAAACCACGTTCAAGCAAATAATCGGCACCCAGTTTTTCATGGTCAACATTGCCCATGCCGTCCATACTTTCGGCTTCATCGGCATCAGCGCATAAATGGCCTATATCGTGAAAAAAGGCAGCCAGTATAACTTCATCGTCATAACCTTCGGCTTCCGCCAAAGCCGCAGCCTGCGACATATGCTCCAGTTGCGAAACCGGTTCGCCAATATAATCTTCATCACCAAATTTTTCATAAAGTGAAAATATTTCGTTCACAACGGCCTGCGGACTATATTGGGAAAAGGACATGGTTAGTTTTTTGTTTACAAATAAAGGGTATCCAGATTAGGGAAACATTAAATGTTTGTAAAATATCCATCCCGTTGGCGAAAACTCGTCCGAAGCAAAGCCAGGGTGAGTCTTTTCACCACATGTAACAAAAAAATCATTTTGGATAAATTTGCTTATTGGTTACTTTGCGCCTGCTAACTTGATAATAAATAATGGAAGAAGATATACTGATACAGATCAGTAACCGGATAAAAGAACGCCGCCGCGAAAAAAATATCACTGTTCAGGAGTTGGCCATAAGGGCCAATGTAAGCAAAGGGCTCATTTCGCAAATTGAAAACAGCCGTACCATACCATCGCTCATGGTATTAATTGAAATCATTAAAGCATTGGAGATCGACCTCAATGAATTTTTTAAGGATATCCGCTCCAAAAACGATCATTTACCTGTTTTGATAAAACGGAAAAATGAATATGAGCATTTTGAAAAAGAATATGCCACAGGCTTTCATTACCAGCGCATATTTACACAATCAATAACCCACTCTACTGTCGATATTGTAATATTGGAGCTGGAGCCTGATGCCACCCGCCCGCTTGTTGAAACTGACGCATTTGAGTACAAGTACATTTTGCAAGGCGAAATAGAGTATCAGTTTAACGATGACAAGATAACCCTTCACCAAGGCGATTCCATGCTGTTTGATGGCCGCATACCCCATACGCCAAAAAACCTGGGCAAAACCACCGCGAGTATGCTGGTAATCTATTTTTTTGAGGAAAAGAAATAGTGGTTAATTGATTAAGCTGAACAGGTGAGTTATGCCGCTATATGACCATTTAGCAGCACGACCTGTTGGCCTGTATTGGCGGGCATTTGTAAGTGCCATAACTGCAAAACACACAGCAATCGCCGTCTTTGGGTTTTAATACTGCCTTACATTGATCACATTGGTAAAAATACTGACATGAATCAACAGGCATTTCTTCCCGTTTTTTAAAACCACAAGACGGGCAGGTAATTTCTGAAATAAGCACTACATCCATATTATAAAGGTAATGTTATTTAAATTATTGAGGAGACTCAATTAGGCATCTCTCACTAAATTTATGTGTGCTGAATATTCTATCTGCGTGCAATCCAGAGGCGCAATTATGCATCTCCACAAAGCCCCCTTAACCATATCTTAACACAAATTTAGTTTGGTATTAATAAATAAAGTTTAGTATTGCTAAACATTCTTATTGATATTATGACCATTAAATTAGTAGTATTTGATATAGCCGGCACCACGGTTAAAGACGATCATGAAGTAAGCAAAGCATTCCAGGCTGCTTTAAAAAAATTCAATTACCATGTTGAGCTCGACAGAATAAACCCTTTAATGGGCTACGAAAAAAACCTGGCGATAAGACAAATGCTGCAACTGCATGAAACCGATAGCGATAAAATAACTACTGAACTGGTTGGCAATATCCATAAAGAATTTGTGCTCCAGATGATCCACTTTTATAAATATGAGCCAGGTATTGAACCCCTTCCAAATGTTGAAGAAACCTTTGCTACCCTACGCTCCAATGGCGTACAGGTAGGGATCAATACGGGCTTTTCGCGCGATATTGCCGATACCATTATCAACCGCCTGCACTGGCACGAAAAGGGGCTTATAGATCATGTTGTTGGTTCAGACGAAGTAGAGCTTGGTCGCCCGCATCCTTATATGATCCAAAAAATGATGGAGGATGGCGGCATTACCGATCCATTACAGGTTGCCAAAGTTGGCGATACCGAGGTTGATGTACGCGAGGGCCAGAACGCGGGTTGCAAGTATGTAATAGGCGTAACCACCGGCATTTTTTCCCGTACCGAACTGGAAACCTACAATCCTACCCACATTATTGATGATATAGCACAGGTTATAGAGATCATAAACCAGTAAACAGTTATGAAACTGATGGATCAGTTACGGGTAAAGGTAGCCAAATGGCCGTACTCCCTGCTATCAGTAATGGCAGCGGTTTCGGCATTTGGCTTGTATACTTCCATGTATGCCTTCCGCAAGGCCTTTGCTGCCGGCACATTTACCGGGCAGCAATACCTGCATGTTGATTATAAGGTTTGGCTGGTAATAGCCCAGGTGATTGGTTATACCTTCAGCAAGTTTTACGGCATCCGTTTTATTGCCGAAGTGAACAGCAAAAACAGGGCGCGCTATATTTTAACGCTGATAGGCATTGCCTGGTTGGCGCTACTGGCCTTCGCCCTGGTACCTGCTCCTTTTAATATCGTTTTCCTGTTCATCAACGGTTTTCCGCTGGGGCTTATATGGGGCCTGGTTTTTGGTTACCTCGAAGGACGCCGATCTACCGAATTTATGGCTGCCGTGTTATCCATCAGTTTAATATTCGCATCGGGATTTGTAAAAACAATTGGGCGCACCTTACTCAGCGTTTTTCATGTTAATGAGTTTCACATGCCTTTTTTAACAGGCGCCATATTTGTATTGCCCCTGTTGTTGTTTGTATTTTGTATGGAGCTGATGCCAGCTCCTACCATCGAAGATAAACAACAACGCGCCGAACGCACTCCTATGAACGCGGCCGAACGCAAACAATTTCTGATCAGATTTTTACCAGGCATCATCCTCACTATTATTATTTATGTGCTGCTCACTATAATGCGCGATGTCCGTGATAATTTTGAGGTAGAAATCTGGGCCGATCTGGGCGTAAAAAGCAACAGCATTTATACCAATATCGATTCTATTATATCCATCGTTGTGCTGGTTGCTATGAGCCTGCTTATCCTCGTTAAAAAGAATCTGAAGGCTTTCGGTATCATTCACCTATTAATTATTGGCGGTTGTGTGCTGGTTGGTGTTTCAACCATGCTGTTCACTTTAAAATTGATAAGCCCCATAAGCTGGATGACCATGGCCGGACTTGGCCTTTACCTGGGTTATGTGCCTTACAATGCCATATTTTTTGAACGGATGATAGCTACCTTTAACTATCGCAGTAACGTGGGCTTTATCATGTACGTGGCAGATTCCATGGGTTACCTGGGCAGTGTGAGCATTTTGCTGGTAAAAGAACTGGGCAGACCAAACATTAGCTGGGGCAACTTCTTTAAAGAAGGCGTAATGATAGTAGCTGTTGTTGGCGGTATTTGCGGCGTACTATCGCTCATATACTTTTTGCAAAGCGTTCAAAGAGATAAAAAAAAGATTAGTGAACAAGAAGATGGGATACTTTCTTTAAGTTAAAAGTCAGAAGAAATGACCTAATGACCAAACCAAATTAAATCTATGACTCAAGATAAATCAAAAAACTCTCCCTTTAGGGGGCAGGGGGGCTCTGCAATAATTATAGGCGCTGGTATTGTTGGCCTTGCTACAGCCAGAGCCTTAGCCATGCGTGGTTACAAAGTAACCGTGTTTGAGCGTAATGAACGTGCGGTTGGGGCATCCATCCGTAATTTTGGGATGATATGGCCTATTGGCCAGGCTACCGGGCCACTCTTTGATAGAGCAATGCTATCTCGCAGCATCTGGAAAACCATTTGCACCGAAGCAGGCATCTGGCATAACGAAGTTGGCTCCCTGCATCTCGCCTATCATGATGACGAATTGCGGGTGATACAGGAATATGTAGAGGTTAACCATAATTTTCGGGATTGCGCCTTACTAAACCCGGCTCAAACTCTTGCCCGGTCCCCGGCTGTTAACCCTGATGGTTTAAAGGGTGCTTTATGGAGCGGTGAGGATATGATCGTGGAGTCGCGCGAGGCTGTTGGTCAGGTAGCCAAATACCTCGCCGATAAATATGATGTTGAATTTCACTGGAACACGGCCATCAGCCGCATTGAGCATCCTAAAGTAATATCGGGCAATCGAAGCTGGCAGGCCGATGAGATATTTGTATGCAGCGGTGCCGATTTTGAAACACTTTATCCCGAGCTGTTCGCGCAAATACAGATCACCAAGTGCAAACTACAGATGATGCGCCTGGTTACCCAGCCTAATGAATGGCGCATCGGCCCATCATTATGCGGTGGTTTGTCTATGATCCATTACCCGGGCTTCCAGTCGGCTGCCTCATTGCCTGCTTTACGGAAACGTTATGAGGACCAATATGCCACACATTTAAAATGGGGTATTCACGTTATGGTTTCGCAAAACGGCAGCGGCGAGCTCACCATCGGCGATTCGCACGAATACGGCTTGGTTCATGATCCATTTGACAAGGCATTTATTAATAATTTGATAACCGAGTACTTACATACTTTCGCCACCTTTAAGGATTGGAAACTCCTGCAGTCATGGCACGGTATCTACCCTAAAATGACCAATGGAGCTACCGAACTGATCATAGAGACCGAACCCGGTGTAACCGTTATAAACGGCGTAGGCGGCAATGGCATGACACTTTCATTCGGTTTATGCGAAGAGGTAATAGCAAAAAGAGTTGAGTAATTTGGCCGATGGTTAGATCGTTTCTGATAGATTTATAAATTTGTTATATTAATAAAAATAAAGCAGGGGGCGGTGCGATTCCTTCCCTTGGGAAGGGGGAGGAAGGGGTATATTGAACTATTTAATATGACGCAGAAACCCCTCCCTGCCACTACACCTGCCTGCACACCCCTCCCGAGGGAGGGAATAAATGAAATGTTTATTTTAAACTTAAGATAATAACAATACAAAAAACTCATAACTCACTACTCACCACCCATACTTATATGTCCGATACCAGGAGAGATTTTATTAAAAAGGCAGCGTTACTTACAGGTGCTGCCGGGATTGCAAGTATTTTGCCCGAATCAATACAAAAGGCGATGGCTATTAACCCTGCACCGGGCAGTACCTATCTTGATGCCGAGCACATTGTTATCCTGATGCAGGAAAACCGCTCTTTTGACCATACCTATGGTACGCTTAAAGGGGTGCGTGGTTTTAATGATCCGCGGGCAATTGATCTGCCTAATAAAAACAAGGTATGGCTGCAATCAAATAAAGCTGGTGAAACCTACGCCCCTTTCCGCCTGGATATAAAGGGCACAAAAGCTACCTGGATGTCGTCGTTACCGCACTCCTGGGCCAACCAGGTAAATGCCCGTAACGATGGCAAGTATGACCAGTGGCTCAACGTAAAACAAAACAGCAATAAAGAGTACAGGCACATGCCACTTACCATGGGTTATTATAACCGCGAGGATTTGCCGTTTTATTATGCCCTTGCCGATGCCTTTACCGTATGCGATCAGAATTTTTGTTCGGCCCTTACAGGTACCAATCCCAACAGGTTATATTTCTGGAGCGGAACAGTACGTGCCGAACAACATGAAAATTCATTAGCCCACGTATGGAACGATGATATGGATTATGGCACCCTGAACTGGGCTACTTTCCCCGAGCGTTTGGAAGATCATGGTATATCATGGAAACACTACCAGAACGAGGTGGCCATTGATACCGGTTTTGAAGGTGAACAGGATTCCTGGTTATCAAATTTTCAGGATAACCCGCTGGAGTTTTTTGCCCAGTACAATATTAAACTGCACGATAACCATATTACTCATCTGCAAAAAAGATCAACCCTTTTACCAGATGAAATTACAGCGCTTGAAAAGCAAATAGGCGCGTTACCTGCCGGCGATGCGCACATTGATCACCTTCAAAAACAGCTAAAACAAAAGAAGCGTGATCTGGATAATGTTAAAAAGGACATGGCAAGTCTTGATCCGGGTAAATTTGCTACGCTATCACAGCGCGAAAAAAATCTGCACCAAAAAGGATTTGCAACCAATACCAACAATCCGCATTACCGTGAACTGGTTAATTTAAAATATGATGATAATGGTACCGAGCGCGAATTATTGGTACCCAAAGGCGATGTATTACACCAATTTAGGGACGATGTAAAAACCGGGCAGCTACCAACCGTTTCCTGGATATCAGCTCCCGAAAACTTCTCCGATCATCCAAGCTCAGCATGGTTTGGCGCGTGGTATGTATCCGAAGTAATGGATATCCTGACCCAAAACCCAGAGGTTTGGAAAAAAACAATTTTCATATTAGCCTATGATGAAAATGATGGCTATTTTGATCACGTGCCGCCGTTTGTCGCCCCTCACTCTAAAAAACCAGGCACCGGTTTAACCTCCAAAGGCATTGATACCAGTATTGAGTTTGTAACGCTGGAGCAGGAAAAGGCCCGCAACAACTTCCCCGAAGTGTATGACCGCGAAAGCTCCATTGGTTTGGGTTATCGTGTACCTTTGGTTATCGCATCACCCTGGAGCAAGGGCGGCTGGGTTAACTCCGAAGTATTTGACCATACCTCAACCCTGCAATTCCTGGAAGACTTTTTAAGCAAAAAAACAGGCAAAAAGGTAGTTGAGCCCAACATTAGCAACTGGCGCCGTACCGTTTGCGGTGATTTGACCAGCGTGTTCAGGCCATATAATGGCGAGAAGATTGCCAATCCTGAATTTGTGGTAAAAGATGCCTTTTTAGAAAGCATACATCAAGCTAAATTTAAAAAACTGCCTACCTATAAACTGCTAACTGCCGATGAGATAGCGCAGATCAATAAGGAGTCTTATGCCTCACCATACATGGCGCAGCAGGAAAAAGGCATTAAGCCATCATGCGCCCTGCCCTACCAGCTTTATGCCGATGGTAAACTAAGCGCCGATAAAAAATCATTTGATATTCAGTTTACAGCTGCTAATAAGGTATTCGGCCAAAAAGCATTAGGTTCGCCGTTTAACGTTTATGCTCCGGGCAAATACGCCAGCTTTAATGATCCGCAGCAAATGGAGCCTTTGCGTACTTGGGCCTACGCTCTTACAGCCGGCGACAGCCTTACCGATAACTGGCCGTTGCAGGAATTTGAGAACGGCGAATATCATTTACGGGTATACGGCCCCAACGGCTTTTACCGCGAATATAAAGGTAACACTGCCGATCCACTGATTGATGTGGCCTGCGAATATGAACAAGGCGCGGCAAATAAACTTACCGGCAACATTGCCCTAAAACTGGTTAATACCGGCAGCAAACCTTACACCATTGAAATAACCGACCACAGCTACAAAACCAATAACTACAAAAAAACAGTAGCTGCCAAAGGTCAAAGCACCCAGGTACTTAACCTTACCAAAAATCATGGCTGGTACGATTTCAGCATCAAGGTTACCGGCAGCCAGTCTTTCGAGAAAAGATATGCGGGCAGGGTTGAAACCGGACAACATAGCTTTAGTGATCCTTTGATGGGGAAAGTGGTTTAGTATTAATCTGATATTATGAATTTAAGCCGGGCTTGATGCCCGGCTTTTTTTGTGGAATGCTATATGGTAAAAAATGTGTCATTGGTATGAAGCAAACCCTACTCAGGCAACTTTTTAAATAAAGGCTGTCATGCTGAGCTTGTCGAAGCATAGTGGGCAGGCCTCTACGCGCGATCCTTCGACAAGCTCAGGATGACAGGCCCACTTATGCTTGTCCTAAAGAGATTGCATCGTTCCTCGATTTCTATGATCTAAGCAACTAATTTGAGATAATTTTTTTCATATTTTCTATTTTGTCTTACACAGGAGAAAATACGTTGTACAAGTTTATTTCTTACAGCGTTTATGACACTCATTTTATTCTTCTTCTCGACGTTGACTTTCCTTTCGTAATAAAGCCTTAACTCATCATTATACTGAATGGCTACTAATGCAGCCATGTGCAAAAGTGTTTTTACTTTTTTATTGGCCATATGGGA